>JACZVC010000001.1 GCA_022572885.1 Pseudomonadota bacterium
ACATGAACCCACAAACGTCCGCTTTTTCCGATAGCGGTCGTTCAAAACGTTGAAATATGGAGTTTCTCAACGGCTGCTTTCGACCATAAGCGGACGTTCGTCACAACCGAGAACGCAAAAAGAAACTCCGCCAATCCATTAGTGATCAGTAACGCGGGCCGCGTCAAACAGGGTGACGCCGACTTCCCGACATCACCGTCGTAACTGTCAAGTTAGTGCCGCGATGCCTTCGTCGATGCGCTGGGCGGTAAGGTCGGCATTGTTATAGTCGTGGTGCAACTGCTTCCCGGCTTGCCCGCTTACGAGGACCAAGCTCGGGAACCCGCGACCATCCAGTGAGCGCGCAAGTCCGATCTCTTTCTGCAGCGTTTGCTCGCAGACGTCGCTTGCGAGGTAGTTCGCGAATCTCGGAGCATCAAGACCGATCTCGCCGGCGATCTCCGTCAGGGTATCTGGGAGGGAAGGGTTTCTGGCCTCGCGGTAATAGGCGTGCTGGATCGCGGCGATCATCGCCTTCTCGTGTTCCAGTCCCTGATCCCGCGCGGCGATGACTGCTCGACACGCAGGATAGGTCGAGCGCCGCGGCTCACAACGCTCCCAGAATTCGTAATTGAACACAGTGCCGGGTACGACGCTCTCGATGCGTCGCCACACCCGCCTGACGTAACGCTGCGTTTTTTCCGGCATGGGCTCGTTGCTGTCTGGTGCGAGGCCGCCAAGTACCGTCTTCACGGTGACCCTTTCGGCCACCGCCTCACGCACGTGCTTCCACACTGGTGCGAACGCGTAGCACCAGCTGCACATCGGGTCGTGAATATAATAGAGGTTGGGCATCTCCCTGGCGTTCACTCGATCAAGAGGCTCGGATGCGCGAACTTCCATAGCGGTCAGCATACTCTGCAGCAATAAAGGGTGTTGCCGCCTCCTTACCTAATAGGCTTTGGACAGGATAACGCCTTACAAGTGGCATGCCCGCTTTGGGTCGGTAGCGGCCCTTCGGACCAATACTAGCTTAATGTCTGCTTCCGGGGGGAAAGCAGCCACTCGGAAACAATTTTTCAGAAGTCCCTGGCTGAACGGCCGCTTTTCCCAATAGCGGTCGTTCAGAATGCCCGAAATCCACTGTTTTGAGGGGCCGCTTTCGGCTGCCATTTCAACCGGTCGATGCAACACATGCGGCAAATCGTTCTGCCGGTGTTTCAAAGTCTAACGTTTTTCTCGGTCGTTCGTTAAGTTCTCTGGCGACCCAATTCAGGTGCGCCTGCGAGTGAACTGACAGGTCCGTACGCTTCGGAAAGTATTGTCTCAATAGTCGATTGGTGTTTTCGTTTGAGCCGCGTTGCCAGGGACTTTGTGGATCGCAGAAGTAAACCTTGATGTCCGTAGCCAGGGTGAAGCGTTTGTGATCGGTGAGCTCTTTGCCTCGATCCCAGGTCAATGATCGATAGAGTTCTCTCGGTAGTTTATTCGCCTGCTTGATGAGCGCATTGATAACGGTCTCGGTGTCGCGACTCGGTATCTTCGCCAACATCACGTAACGTGTGTGCCGCTCCACTAAGGTCGCCATATAACTGTTATTGGAACCTGCGACGAGATCCCCTTCCCAGTGCCCCGGCACCGCCCGATCCTCCACCGAGGCTGGACGCTCACGGATCGAGACCATGTCGGGGATTTGCCCGCGACGGTCGGCCTTCGCTGTGGCGTGCCGGGAGCGACGAATCGGTCGTCCCGTGCGTAGATGCTTCATCAGCTCTTTCTTAAGCACACCGCGGGCTTGAACAAATAAACTGCGATAAATGGTCTCGTGAGACACGTGGTACGCCTCATTGTCTGGGTAACGGCGCTTCAGCCAGCCTGCGATCTGCTCCGGCGCCCAGTTGTGTCTGAGTTTTCTCTCAACAGCGAGCCTCAAGCATGGGTGTCGCGCCAGCTTACACCGCTTGGGTCGTAACGCCTCGCTCCAGGCGCGCTTATCCGCTACCGCCGCACGATACTGCCTATAACCACCATTGCGGTTAATCTCACGACTCACTGTCGATGGTGCTCGGCGCAGTGAGCTTGCAATCGACCGTATCGAGCGCGCCGCAACAATCCCCCTGGAGATCTCTTCACGCTCGGACAGTGTCAGTGACAACCGAGAACGTCGTCGCGGCCGCGGTCGAATACCGCCATAAGGTGATAAATGACTGTAAATAGACGACGAGCCCTTGCCGAACGCTCTGCCAATCGACTTAAGCCCTTCACCCTTTTGCCAGCGGTCCCACAGCTCCGTCTTCTGTGCGGTCGTGAAACCAACCCGATGGTATTTTCTTCTCATCTGCAATCACTCCATCTATTCCGGTTAAGATGATAGTGTTGCGTCGATCAGTTGAGGTCACCGTCATTAGCGGCCCTTTGTCATCATATCAGTCGAACGGCCGCTTTCGGGCGTATAGCGGACGATTGGAATGAGTCTGAAATCAAGGCAAGTACTGAACGTCCGCTTTCATCAATAGCGGTCATTCAGATGACCACAGGAACGAAGCTTTAAATGTCTGCTTTCGGCCAACAGCGGACCTTAGAAAGCTATTCGAACAGGCCTCAAGTGCAGCGACTGGTTAGAAGGCATTTGTGTCCGCTTGCCAGTCCGTCTGTTTTCGGCCACTAGCGGCCATTTTAGACGTAGATACCCAGCGTTCCCAGTCAGGCCATTCGTTAGAATCGATCCGAGTCGCTATCCAGCTCCCAAAACGCGCCCTTTAGTCCAACGTCTGAAAATATCTTCTGAGCCTCTTCGGGTGTCCATTTCCGATAATCTGGCTCAGCATGCTTTCCGTACCATGCACGTGCCAATGCAGCAACCTGCTCGATGGGCACCGCTTCTCCCCGTGGTAATCCGTGACGGGCCGACCAGTCATCGATCTGTTGCTCGCCTCGAAAAGGAAGCAACATCGCGCAGTAGTGATGCACATTGTCCCAGACATGTTTTGGGGGTAAAGCAAAGTGCGCGTAAATCTCGGTATCGTCCAGATAACCGTCGTCAACGGGAATTTGTACCGCCTCGGCTTCCCCACCGATGCGCGCGTGAATAGTCACTTTTCCGCCAACCAATACTGCGACGCCTAACGCGCACCACATACACGGCGCCCACCATCCGCCATGTTCCTTGTGAATCCAGGTATTGCTTGGCGAGGTGGCGAACGGATGGATCATCCAAACAGAGCACTGATGCGGATGCAGAACAAGACCATGATTGCTTTCCAATCGTTGCAGAGATGATTTGATCTCTGATGGTGGAATCTCAAGTCTTTTAGCTAGTTCGGCGGCGGACGGGCAACAGTGCGCGTCGATCATTTCTTTGATCAAGCGTTGATGAATCAGTCCGTCCAGTGTCTGATGAGTCGTCATCGAACCCTCTTTTGCATTGATTGCACTCGCCCAACTGGGGAACCTCAGGATAAGCAATCATAATAGTCATGCTATCTCAGGAAGTCTCCTTTGGGTCGGAAGCTGACACTGAATTGGAACAAGTTTGACCGTGCCGTCTAACAGGTAATTATATGGATGGAGCAATATAACACCGTTAACTGGTGGTTCAGAAGCGCAGGCGCTATTTCCGAGCAGGGTCATAAATGGTCCCTTTTATTTTTGCAAAAAAATTTTGGGAAGAGTCCCTTTGTTTTTGCTCATGTGTTTGAAAATGGGTCATATCCATATATGAAAAAAGCTTTTTTGCCCGGGCACCCACTTGGGAATTAGTCCTTCCAAAAGTCTTTGAATCTGTTGGCTGCTAGTTCGGTGTATCTAACAGTGTGTTGAATGTTCTTGTGGCCCAGGTAGTGCTGAATCGCCCTGGTATCGTGTCCGCCATTGGCCAGCTTGTACCCGGTGCTGTGCCTGAGCATGTGTGGGTGTACTGGCAGCCCGATCTTTGCCTTCTCGCCAGCCCTGGCTATGATCTTCCTGACTGTTGACGTTGTTAGCGGTCCTTTCCTTTCCGTCACGAATAGATACGGAGTGTCGGGATAATCTCGCAGTAGCTTCCGCAATGCTCTTAGTTCAGGGCCTCGTATTGGATGGGTGGACTCAACGCCATTCTTTAGCCTGCTGACATGCAGTAGTCCCTGCTTTAGGTCCACCATGTCCCATCTAAGCGCCACTAGCTCCGACACCCTAAGTCCATGTCGGTAAGCTATCAGAATCAATGTGGCGTCCCTGTGGGCGTGTCTACCGAGCGATTTAGCAGCCATCATCAGACGGTCTACTTCATTGGCTGTCAAATACTCCCTGGATCTGACTTCCTGATTGGTTTTCCGCGGTGGCGGATTAACTTTCCCATTTTCGATGGTTAGTCTGGGTTGTGTGTTGCTCCGCAAAGGCACAACTTTGCTAGTCGGTTGCATACTAACTCTCCCATTAAGGGTTATTTATGGGAAAGTATATATCGACTCTGTGGCAATTTCCAGTGGGCTGTGAATGTCCGCTTACGACCCAAAGCAGACATTCAGCACACGTTTTGACTACCCGCCCTGACTGGTCTCAATCTGCCCAAGGGCGTAGGGTTGTACTAAGCTAAGGACAGGGGAATCCACTGATGCCCATTGTCCAGGAACTCAAGCGCCGCAACGTCATCAAGGTGGCGATTGCCTATGCGATTGTGGCTTGGCTGTTGATCGAGGTCACAGCCACGACCTTTCCAATGCTAAGGCTACCCGATTGGACCGCCACCTTTGTTACCGTGCTGCTGATGATTGGATTTCCCGTGGCATTGATCTTTGCCTGGGCGTTTGAAATCACCCCGGAAGGCATCAAACTTGAAAAGGATGTCGATCGCAGCCAGTCCATCACTCACATAACCGGGCGAAAGATCGATTACCTCATTATCGCGGCACTGTCTATTGCACTCGTATTTTTTGCCTTTACTCATGATTGGCGAGGCGAGGAAGGTCAGGATGCTGATAGTACTGCTGATAAATCCATCGCCGTCCTCGCCTTCACCGATTTAAGCCCTGAGGGGGACCAAGAGTATTTCTCCGACGGTATCTCCGAAGAGCTGTTAAACGTGCTGGCCAAGATACCCGGTCTCCGGGTGGCGGCGCGGACCTCATCGTTTCAGTTCAAGGGCCAGAACCGGGACGTCATTGACATCGGCCAGCAATTGAATGTGGCCTTAGTTCTGGAAGGCAGCGTCCGCAAGGCGGGCCTTCAAATACGCATCACCGCCCAGCTTGTCGATGCCAGCAACGGCTTCCATCTTTGGTCGGAGACCTATGACCGGGAACTTGTAAATATCTTCGCGGTGCAGGACGAGATTGCGGCGGCCATTGTTGGGGCGCTTAAGGAACATCTAGGGCTTCAGGTTGCGGCGGTGCCTCGAGTGATTGCAGCAGCAAATACCGAGGCCCACGAAACATACCTGAGAGGTCGGTACCTGGTGGTTCAGCGCACGACGGTCACACTTGAGGGTGCGGTTCGCGAGTTTGAAAAGGCGATAGCGCTCGACCCCGACTATGCGCTTGCCCACGCGGAGTTGGCCATGGCCATCCTCTTACTAAGAAGGTATGGTGACATGAATTTGACCGAAGCCATTACAAAGGCAACACCCCATGTCGAGCGGGCGATGGCCCTTGATCCGACCCTCGCCGAAGCCCACGCTGCAACAGGTTTTGTCTTTTGGGAACAGAGAAATCCGGGAAAGGCCCTGACACACTTCAGACATGCCATCCGGATCAACCCCAACTATGCGATCGTTCATAATTGGATAGCAATCGTCCTCGGTGGCCAACTCGGACGCTATGCCGAATCCTTTGCCGCGACCGAGACCGCGCTGCGTCTTGATCCGCTTTCGATCCCGGGTAGAGTTGACTACGTATTTGCACTGATCGACAGGAACCGGCTGGACGAGGCCGCCCTGGCAATGGAAAAGCTTGCTTCCATCGCCCCGGTTAAGTACGCACAGGTACGTGGCGTTCTAACATCCCTCGGCGGAAAATGGGCCAACGTAATCCTGGGCTACTTGGATGGATTGCGAATCGATCCGGAAATTGCAGGATCGCGGCTTGTAATGCACTATTATTTTGCTGCCATCGGCCTTGAGAAAGAAGCGCTTGCCATTAGGGATACTCCACTGCTCACCACACTGTGGTTTCTGGGAAAACCCGAAGACGCGGTTACCATTGTGGAGGCGCGTCTTGTCGATGACCCGCTTTCTCGCACAGCAAGCGCGCTCGGGATTGCATTGGCTGGTGCCGGTGATTACGCCCGCGCCCGGCCCATTTTGGAGGAAATGTGGCAACGAAGCGGCGAGCGGGTCACGCTCGCGTTGTTTCGGACCCATGACGCGGCAGCATTGATTGCCATCCGCCGCGACGCCGGTGAAGAGGGTGGGATCGACGAACTCGTGGCAGCGATAAAGGACAATGTGCGCCGCCTCCACGAGGCCGGGATCATCAGGACTGGGCTACTCTCGGACGCTAATTATGAAGAAGGCCTTGCAGACTTTCTGGTCGGCGAGCGCGAAAAAGGCCTCGCGCTGATTGCTAAGGGGGCCGAAGACGGGTATTTCATCATGCCCAGACTAGCTTATCTGCAAGCGCTTTATGACGATCCGGGATTTGCCCCCATCCGCGCAGGACAGGAGGCTCGCCAAAAACGCGAACGAGACAGGTTCCTTAACATCGTCTGTAATGACAATCCCTACGCGGCCGTCTGGCAACCCGAAGAGGGGACCTGCGAACGGTTTGCGGCGACCGCTGGAAACTGACTCTTCGCGATGTCCGCTTATGGCCGAAAGCGGACATTAAAGCCTGAAAACTGCTGATCTTAGTGGTATGTCCGCTTACGACCCAAAGCGGACATTAAGAGGTTGAAAACTGCTGGTTCTTGAGTAATGTCTGTTTATGACCCAAAGGGGACATTGCTCGACAAAAAGAAAAGGTTATGAAAAAGCCTCTTAAACCCGAAGTTGGGCAGAGTTTGGCGGACGTAAATCCTGACTTGGCAAAGCAATGGCATCCCACAAGAAATGTAGATGTCACGCCCTATGACGTCAGAGCAGGGTCCACAATCAAAGCTTGGTGGAAATGCCCAGAAGGTGATGACCACGAGTGGGATGCTGTGATTGCGGATAGGCATAGAGGCATTGGTTGCGCGATTTGTTCCAACTATAAAGTGGTCAAATCAAATAGCCTTGCAACACAAAATCCTGAGTTGGCCAGTGAGTGGCACCCAACCAAGAATGAAGACCTTACGCCTGATGATGTCCATCCAGGTTCAGCAAAGAAGGTCTGGTGGAAGTGCGCAAAGGGCGATGATCATGAATGGCAGACGGTTGTTTACAGCCGATCTGGCGGGAAAGGCTGCCCAATATGTGATGGGAAGAAAGTTGTCATTTCGACCTGCCTAGCAACAGTTAACCCTGAATTGGCCAAGCAATGGCACCCTACAAGAAATGGTAAATCAACACCGTATAAACTTGGGCCAAATTCAAAAAAGCGTGTTTGGTGGAAATGCCCCAATGGGGATGATCATGAATGGAGAGCAATTGTTAACAATAGGAATCGGGGCTTGGGTTGTCCTATATGCTCAAATCAAAAGGTCGTTCTATCTAATTGTTTAGCGACTTTACACCCAGACTTGGCAGAACAATGGCATCCAAGTAAAAACGGCAAACTAACGCCTTACAACATAGGGTCCGGATCTGGAAGGCTTATTTGGTGGAAGTGCCCCGAAGGCGACGATCATGTTTGGCGAGCTGATGTAAAAAGGCGAAGTGATGGTAGAGGTTGTCCTATATGTATAGGGCGTAAGGTTGTTGATTCAAATAGCTTTCAAACATTACACCCCGAATTAGCAAGACAACTACATCCAACAAAGAATGGCAACTTGGACCCTAATAGGTACAGGCCCTACTCAAATAAAACCGTTTGGTGGAAATGCCCAAGAGGTGATGACCATGAATGGAAAACGTCTTTCAACATGCGGGTTCAGGGAACAGGCTGTCCCAAGTGTAAATCGGCAAAATCTGCTCCAGAGCTTCGAGTTTATTGTGAGCTAAAGGAGATTTTTCCTGCCACCGTAAATCGCACAAAAATATTGGGACGTGAAGTTGATGTCTATGTTCCTGAGCTAAATTTAGGTGTCGAATACGATGGTTGGTATTGGCATAAAGACAAAGCGAAATTGGATAGAGAAAAAAATAGGGCGTTAGAGGACGAAATAGTTCTCTTGAGAGTGCGTGAAGCTGGCTTAGAGAAATTGTCAGAAAGCGATATTTTGGCAAGCAGGGAAGAAATGTCTCTAGAAACTATGAAAGAAATATTTCGGTTCATTTTGGATAGTCCACTTCTAAAAACTGCAAAGTATGAAAGCGAAATTGGAGTCTATTTAGAAAGTGATGCTTGGGTAGCCGCTGACGAATTTGATAAAATTCAATTTGAAAGAAATGGCTTGGTTTACGAGAGATCTATCAGTTTCTTATTCCCTGAGATCGCTAGTCAGTGGCATTATGAAAAGAATCAACCATTGGTTCCTGCTCAATTCGCACCAAGTTCAAGGAAAAAGGTTTGGTGGAAAGATCACAAGGGTCGAGAGTGGAAGGCTGATATTTTGTCTAGAACTCGGGTGGAAAAGGCTCGAAAAGAAAAGAGCCAAAATCAATACGACCTCTTTTAGTAAGGGAATTGAAGGTTTCCGATGCACTGTATGTTGAGAGGATTAGATTTGGTCAAAACTTAGTCCCTCCGCCCCTCATTTTTGATTCTGCTCAATGTCCGCTCCTGGCCGAAAGCGGAACTTAAAGCCTGAAAACTGCTGATCCTGGTGAAAGGTCGCTTTACACCCCAAAGCGGCCGTTGGGATGGTAGAGTCGTGAGGGGCCGCTAACGACCCGAAGCGGACATTAGAAATTTTCCTCTAGTGGACCGACTTCGACCACAATTTGGTGAGATTTCATCCAATTTTGGGCCTTCGAGGGCCACAATCTAGGTAGAATCAGGATTATCTCTGACTCTCGTATGCGGGGGGAGGCATGGCCTCAGTCTGGGCGGAGTTAAGACGACGCAACGTCGTTAAGGTCGCGGTGGCCTATACCATCGTGGGCTGGCTGCTGGTGGAAATGGCCTCCGTCGTCCTTCCCACATTCAAGGCTCCAGAATGGATCATGCAGGTGTTCATCTTCTTGGTAATCGTGGGCTTCCCGATTGCACTGATCTTTGCCTGGGCCTTCGAACTCACCCCGGAAGGCATCAAACTTGAAAAGGATGTTGATCGCAACCAGTCCATCACTCACATATCCGGGCGCAAATTCGACTTCTTCATAATCGCGGCACTGGTGTTGGCGCTGGGTTTCTTCGCTTTCGACAAGTTCGTGCTCGATCCGTCGCGGGACGCTGAACTGGTGCAGGCGACCACCGAAGTCGTAACCGAGAAGGTCACCGAGTCTGTAAAATCAGAGATTCCTGACATTTCTATTGCCGTCTTGCCCTTTGATGATCTGTCGTCGACGGGTGATCAGGAATACTTTTCAGACGGCATGACTGAGGAGATCATCGCTAAATTGTCTCATATCAGCGAACTGCGTGTGATCTCAAGAACCACGGTTGGCCAGTTCAAGGATTCACCGCTAGACGTGCCCAGCATTGGCCGCAAACTGAGGGTTAACTACGTGTTGGAAGGCAGCGTGAGGAAGGATAGCGACAGGATACGCGTCACTGCGCAACTCATCGATACGGACGATGACAGTACCTTGTGGTCAGACAGCTTTGACGCAAGATCGGACGACGTATTCGAAGTCCAGGAGAACATTGCGCAAGCCATCGTAGGCGCGCTAGGGATCCACCTCACAGATCTCAATCGCAACGCGATAACCAGCTCGCCTACCAAAATCGTCCCGGCGTATGAGGCCTACCTGCGTGGACAGGCCTTGGTTGAACACTGGGACAACCGGGCAATGCTCAGTGCCTCTCGCGAGTTTTTCCAGACCGCGTTGGACCTCGACCCGGGCTACGCAAAAGCGATGGCGGGCTTGGCAAGCGTCGAGGCCCAGACCTATCGGAACCATGATTCTGACCCCTTGCGTCTTGAGCGCGCGGATCAGCTTTTGGATGCTGCCGAAGCGTTGGATCCATACCTCGTTCGTGCAATCGTTGGCCGTGGTGAAGTAATGGGCATGCGGTATGACTACTCGGGTGCCTCTGGCCAGTTTCGCAAGGCGCTGGAGCTGGAACCTGATAACTACTTTGTTCGGGATCTTCTCTGTTGGTCCCTCGGCTATGAAACGCCAGCACGGGCCGAGGAAGCTGAAGGGGTCTGTCGGGAAGCTCTGCGAATTGCGCCAAGTTACGGTGAAATCTATTACCACCTCGCGCGTGCTTTGAGTGCCCAGGCACGATACGGCGAAGCAAACGAAGCGATCACGCAGCTAGAAGATATTTGGCCAAGCAGCAGTCTGACCTATTTGGGCCGATTCTGGATTGAACTTGCGCAAGGCAACTACAGTAGAGCGCTCGAATATATGGAAACATCACAAAGTGGAAGGCCCCCTACGTCTCTAACATTAGCGGCCAGAGCATCCGCCCATAGCGGGATGAATAATACTGCAGAGGCGCTGAGACTTTTGGACCAAGCGATGGCAATGGGATTCAAGGACCTTGCCTGGCTGAAGGGAAGCGAGGAATTCGAACCCTTACGTAAATTGCCGGAGTTTGACGCGTTACTTGAGAAGCATGGGCTGGAATAGCGAAGTGATTTCTGACGCACAATTCTTTTATGATTGAACGGCCCTAATGTCCGCTTCTGGCCGGAAGCGGACGTTATCGGCTAGTTGTAATAACTCAAACCCGACCGTACAAACACTGTCCGATTAGATCGAGTTCGACCGACAGCGAATTCTTAGCTATTTGTTGCGTAAAGTAGAGAAGAAATCCCGAATGTAGCCATTATAAAAATCAAAGATATCGCCACCAAAGAGATATGGTTGGGAAATTGTCTTAGCGACAACCTTACTTTGGGAGCCATCAGGAATTATTTGAACTTCAAACTTCGTTGAAAGAAGCAATGGCCAAATATTTGGCTCTATAGTTGTTTTGAAATAATTTTCCTTGACCTCAGAAGTATTTACATATTTATAAGAGGGCTGCTTGCCTTTTAAAATATTGAGAATTGATTCTGATATATCCGCTGATGGAATATTGAAGGATTCTGCTAGTTGTCTTTTTACAGTCATGTTTTGGTCTCTGGCTTGATGTCCAACAGGCTCGATCTTGTCTGACAGTACCTGCCTGATCAAGTTCCGACCATCACAGGTAGCCTATTTCTCCTGATCTTCCTCTATTTTCTTGTACTCGCCTGGAATAGCACTGGCTTGCTTCTCATTAAGCTGTTCTGCCTTGTGCTTGTCCGATAGGTCAGTGAATACCTTAGCCAGGGCCTTGATAGCCTCTTCTGTGCTTCTGTTGTCTGTTATGGAGGTAGGTAGGTTCATCTGTACCCTAGCCTTGTCCTGGGCGATCCCACCCATCACAGAAGCGTCTTTGCCTGTTGGTTTTACGCGCTTGATAACATAGTCATTCTTGGCCTTATCCCAAACTAGCTTTTCATCGCCATTTCTAAGGCTGTCCAGTATCCTTTCGTTTGCTTTCTCGGCTATCTTTAGGTTCTGCGGGAGAATTCGGTCGTTTATTTCGTTCCGGACCTCTCCAAGCATCGTGTCCCACCAATCAGTGTGACGTTTCCAATTAGATAAAGTCGCATCAGGTATACCCGTTACTTCCGCTACCTTGGTCATGTTGCCATGAATACCGTATTCGATTACTGCTTCCCGTCTTTGCTGGTTTGTATACTTACTTCCCTTGTCTACTGATATATCTGTCCCCATCGTATTGCCATTGAGTTTTGTCAGATTCGTGTCTGATGCTTGCTCGTCACTATGGCGAATCTCGACGGCCATCTCTTTGCCCCAATCAGACCTAACCCACCCAGTTACAGTGGTTCTTGGTAGGTTATTTGTCTTTGCTGTTTTGCTGATATTCCCTGTTGCAGCATAGTCAGCTATCACTGCTCGTCTTTGCTGGTCAGTGTATTGGCTGCCTGGTTGCTTAGGTATTACTGCTCTCTTAACCACGTTAATTTCCATGTTTCTTAGTTGGCCGCCTCTTTCTGAGTTTGTCGGCAAATTCCCTAAAATCTCCCCCGGCCATAGCTTCTACGTAGTCAGCAGCTAGGTTATCGATAGCGTGAGCAACATTTAGCGGCAGTTTGTTGTCGTCAAATGTACCACCACGGCGATGGGCGTCTAGCGTTTCCATGGAACTGTATACGTACAGCAACAATGACTTAGATATTTTGCAAATATCTTCATATTGCCCTGCATCCGCTGCAGCCCACAGCATCTGCATTGCCTCAATTAAAGCTGGCATAATCAGGTCTTCGTAATGCTCGTCGGTTGCAGCAGGAAACAGTGGAATTACGTTACTCATTCTGTGTTTTCCTCATTTTTGGTGCCGAAGTATGCTGAGCGTTGGGTCCCGCTGGCCTTTATTTTCATGGCGAACTCTGGCAAGCGTAGTGTTCCATAAACCCTGTTTTGCTCAGTCAGTCAGTGTGTGTGCTGGCCAATAAACCACGCATGGCGTGTATAAAAGGAACATTCAACTAGGGAAAAGTCCCGATTTGCCTATGAAATAGCTATGAATGCTCTGCGTGCGATAGACTTCGAGTGGCACAGTAATGATGACTATTTAGACAAGCGAGGCAAGTCATGAAGTTTAATAAAAAGACTTTCCAAAACGAGTCGGTCAACCTGAACAATAACGAGTTTGACCACTGTACATTCGATAATTGTGAGTTGATATTCAATGGCGTGGGTTCAGTCGGGCTAACTAATAATGAATTTAGAAATTGCAGATGGACTTTCCAAGGCCCCGCTGCGGATACGGTTGCCTTTATGAAGGCACTGTACTCGATGGGTGGAGGCGGTAAAGATCTTATTGTTCACACTTTCAATGACATTGCCCCAGATATGAAATTCAGACACTGAGCAAATTTTGATGCCTTTATTGGACACCTTCTTTAGCATTATGAAAAGGCCTCAAAGATCAATTACGATTAATGTGGAAAATCTCCACGTAAACATAAACAACCAAATCTCAGGAGATATGGCGAGCATAGAAACAGAAATTAGACATCTACTTGAAGAATACGTAGACAACACGATTCAAGAAGTACAACCAGACCCCTGGTACGCCACCTGGTGGGGCATTCTTATTATCACGGTGTCCGGCGGGTTGGTTGTCGCGCGCGTGAGTGCCTTTTTCGGCTGGATATAATTACAAGAAAAATCACCGTGAAAACCACGGTCGTTATCCAGCCCATTCTATTTACTCCTAATAAAAACCCGCCTATTTGGCGGGTTTCTCTTGTTCTGATTTACCCTTCCTTGGCTTTGCGAGGATCTGGTGGCGTACTTAACCTACACATTAGCGCGTCATACCGCTTTTCGTCCTTCTTACTTCGGTTGACTCCTACCCATTGGCCGCAAAACATGATGTATATATTGGCTCACCAGTTAGCTGCTCTATCGCGTTCTCGCTACTGTACTTTTCGGACAATGCTGAAAGCATCTTAGACGTTTCCGATTTGTCGCCACCTGTGCAGCGAACCACTATGTCTACATAGGAGCCGAGACTAGAAATCATCTCTATTGGTGCGACTCCTTCCTCTGCGGCTATGTCAACCGCCTGACCAACAGATTTAATAAACTGGCTTCGTGCTGTTTTCATGAAAGCCTCCTTTCGATATGTCATTAAACATGCAAATAAACTCTCCTGCTTTGATTCCCTTTTTCCAGAACGATAAAATGCCTGACTAACCATAGCCTCTATGAGACTATAGATATCCCGGAGTTACCGTATGGAACAGATCAAAGGCAAAACCTTTTCAAATCAAGACGTTCCGCTAGACGGGCACCACTACGAAGGCTGCACTTTTCAGTCATGCACCTTTGTCTATGCGGGGGTTGACAGTTTCGGCCTCGACGACAATACGATTTCCACTGATTGTTGCTTTCGCTTCACCGGAAAGGCGGCGAATACCGTATCCACGATGCGGGCCATCTACTCTATGGGCGAGTGGGGCCGCAGACATGTTCTTGCAACGTTTCAGGAAATTGCGCCAGATATTAAAAACCTTCATTAGAAACCATGACCAAGGAAACGACATATCGCCTGAAGGTAATTGACGAGCCTGAAGCGGGGACCAGAAGCATTTTTATCTGCGACGCCCCCGTCGCTACCTTCATGGGAACTGGCCCCAGGAGTTACCAATGCGGAACTTGTGGCAAGACGCTGATCCAAGGGGCCAGAATAGAGCGATTTGCCAATGTGGTTTTCAAGTGCGGCAAGTGCGGCGGATTCAACGAAATCCCGACCGCCCACCAAGCCGACTGAGCGAATATAGGCAGTAATCAATATGTGTGATTTAAGTAACCTCATTTATCATGTTGCCGACTTGACCCATGTACGATATTTGCCAAGCAATTAGTGACTTACAGCTCATCAGCTTTATCTACGATGGGCATTCTCGCGTGGTTGAGCCACATACTTACGGGGTCGATACAAAGGGTCATCGGGCCTTGCGTGCTTACCAGGTCCGGGGATACACCAAATTAGGTCAATTGCCCGCTTGGCGATTTTTCCACGTTGACCGAATCTCCGGATTAACCATCCTTCAAGAGACATTTGCAGGGCCGAGAGACGGATACAAAAGACTTGATGCAGCCTTCGATACCATACAGTGTCAGCTTTAGCCCATCCGCAATCACAAGGTCCAGGCCCATAAGCAGGACCGTTATTTGTTGAACAATCTGACCAGTGCAAAATAAGTAACCCCATGTATGTGCCTGAGCTGCCTTTCCCTTATATAAGGGCGGGAAAAAATGCCGGTTTCGGAGAATTCCCTAATTATTTTCAAGGTTTTTCCAAAAACAGCCACTTCCAGTCGCCCGTGTATTCACATGTCTGCCCGATATCGCAGTATCTTTCTAGGTGGTCAGCGATATCTACCGTCAATGGATTTTTGCGTAGTGCATCCAGGGCATATTTAACCGACTTGCGTACATTGTCTGCGATGTTCTGGCTTGGCTTGCGGAATGCGCGGGGGTTGCCATAATGGAACTGCTTCCAGTGATACGCCTCTACAACGCCTTCGAGGTTGCCTTGCTTAACTTTTTCGGCACCGGGCGTCTGCTGGCGAAGCCAATGCTCTAACTCCTGCGCCTTCTCAACTGCTGCTATGGAATCATGGGTTTTGAGTTTCTTAGCATATTGCCTTAGCGATGCGATGGCTTCTGGCTCAAGAACACGTTGCAATGAACCGCCACCACTAGGGCCTATATCTGAGTTTGGATCAAATCCCAATAGGTCAGATGCGTATTCTTCGGCGGTAGCGTCCTCCGGGTCAGAGTTGTAAGCTTGCGGCGGCTCGGATTGCAGCGCCGTATAGACCTCCACCGCACTGATTTCGCCCAAATTTGTGCCTGAGTGCCGGACGGTGTTTTTTTGGTGCATCAAAATGACTCTGAGGTAGTCAAGGCCGTCCAACACCGGAAATCTCTCCGTACCGATGATGTAATGATCCCTATGCCGTTGGAAAGGGGTGCGCCCCTCTCGAATTATCCGGTTCAGAGCAATAACGGTGATTGCAACATCAGACTCATCGAACGATTCGTCATTTTCAACCTTTCGGAGTGCTGCCACAGCCTGGGAGCGAAACATGCTCATATTTTTAACTCGCCCTCTAAAGATAGCTTTTCTTGCCCGGCCTTTTTTCCGTCATCATCTTTTTTCATTTCACAATTCCCTTACACTCTTCATGTAGACTATTAACCTAGTTATTAACTTAGTTATTAACTTAGTTAAGAGGAACTTTTTTACTCAAGTAATGGAAGAAAAGTACTCAAGTAATGGAAGAAATGTACTCAAGTCTGTGACCGCTCAACCAAAAACACTCGCGCACTTTGTCTGGCTAACTTGTGTGTGTACGGTGGTTCCCAGAACCTTGTTTTCAGCATCAATTCAACTGCATTAAGCACACCCTCCGGGACTGCTAACTCGTACGAATGCCGTTTGTAGCCCTGGTGTCCAAATTCTGAATGCCGAATAATCCAACCCTCGTGTTCCGCTCGTTGCATGGCATTTGCTACGGTTCTTTGCGATACACCGGCCCGAAATGCGATTTCTCGCTGACTCGGATAGATGGAGTCACCACATTTATCCCCATACCTCGCCATAACCGTCAGAATGTGCTTTTGTCCAGATGGAAGATTGCAATAGGGACTGCCGATTAGCTTTCTCCAGTCCATACCCGTGTGGTCCCACGGAACAGGCGTACAAAGGCCATTTCCCGTACCCATTTAGGCCAGACTCTGCTCGGGTTCTTCGACAGGAGTTTCTTCTGTCAGGTGGCCTTCTCGGGGGTCTGACTGCCGGTAGAACTCAAATTCAGCGCCTACCACACCATAGGATTTCAGTGTCCCTTCCGAGATTGGTGATTTCGTAACAGGTCGCACTTCATACAATGGACAGTCTTTGCAACTACAGAGCGTGACTTGAACAAGCCAACTACCAGCATTTTCCTCATCGAAAATACATGAACGGCATTTGTTGTTAATGGCGGCGCGTAGTGAGCTCCTTTTCGAAGCACTCATTAGTTCGGCCTATGGTTTTCGGCGCAATACAATTGCCATTTGTCCGGAAATATGACCCAGCGCCCATTGACCTTGTTACAAACACCGGCGCCAACCAGTTCGCTGCGAAGATTTTCCGGCCTGAGCATGTTGTACCAACTATTCTTAGTTGGCCAAACGTTTCCGACGGATTCCCATTTGGATAATGGAATAGGATTCATTTGTAATTCTCCATTCAATCAAAATAACTGTGCGCAACTTCACGCACTAGTAGATTGGACAGGAAGAATGGGAAACCGAACCCCTGAGCTTCCGCTTTTCTTTTAGTCTTTCTTGCTTATCAAAGGTTTGAGGATCGTTCTGTATTGTTTGAGACTTGACGGGAAACCATCTCGATGCGAAAACCTGCGATGTACGCGTGATGCTAGCTCGTGGCGAGCGGAGCCAAGAGAAAGTAGGTTTGTCCCTTCGCGGAGGATCCTCTCATGTGAAGGCTTAATTTTTCTATATTTGGCTCTTTGTTCCACACTTTTTTGGGCACCAGCGTAACTTTTCATGCCGCTTATCGTGTGTGGCAACCTTTCATAATACTTTGCCTCTGCTGTTACCTTGCATAATTGGCCCATGTAAAACCCGAATTTGCTTAACTCGCCTTCCTTCCAAGCTGACCTAGTTTGGTGGACTAGTCTCAAAAGTAAGGTAAATGTCATGGCCAATTCGTCAGGTACTTCTCCGCTATCGATGTCAAAGACGAGTGCATCGAGTTCCATCGACGTTTTTGGATAGCCAAGTTCCTCTAATATTCCTTGAACCGTCATGAGATAACGGTTCAGAACGTCCAAATCAAACGCTGCAGCCTTCAACTTTCTGCCCGGGTTTTCCGGCATTAGGTTGTCATCGAGAATACTCGCTAGAACTTCATGTCCGGGAAATTCACCGATTTTGTAGATAGTTTCACTCACTGCCAAGCACCTTTGCTGCAGTTCGTTCGACAACACCCCTGACATGCTCATCTGACAAATGGCTATAACGTTTCACCATTTCCAGCGTTCTATGGCCGAGAACAGCAGCAATCTCAGCTGTGGTTGCCCCGTTCATTGCAAGATTTGATGCGCAAGTATGCCTTAGATCATGGAAACGGAAGTCTTTGAGTTGAGCCTGGCTTCTCGCCTTCTGCCATGCTTTTTCAAAATAAGAAGAATTTGCTGTGCCAGCCCTCGAATTGGTAAAGATCAAATCATCGTCAATCCGACGGATTTTCTGCAGCATCCTCAATTCATCGACAACTGGGCCTACCAAGGTAAGTGTGCGACGTTCGTTGTTCTTTGTGTGGTGTAGGACGGCTCTATTGGAGTCCAAATCAACGTCTTTCCAGTGTAATCCCAGGATTTCGCCCTTTCTCGCCCCGGTAGTAAGCGCAATCAGCACAATTGCGTACAAATGGGGATGGGAGCTATTTCTGGCTGCGTTTAACAATCTGTCTTTTTCTGCATTGGAAAGAAAACGCACCCGCCCCCTGGGCTCTTCCAAACTGCTCACCTTACGAAGCGGATTTGTGTCCATCCACTCCCACTCACGTTCCGCCATCGTGCAGGCGTGACTTAAAAGTGCCAGATACCGATTGACTGTTGCGGGCGCCCTCTTCTTGGCCAGCTCGTCACGTACCTCGACAACCGCTGAGCGTGTTAGCTCGATTAGCCTCAGGTTCCCCAGCCGCTTTATCCAAAAGTTTGCTTGTCTACTTGGGTTTTTCTGATCCTTCTTCTTGGGAATTTCGGTTTCTTTGTATCGCTCAAGCAGATCCTTGACGGTTCGTCGCTTGGCTTCATAAGAAGGCAAATAGCCACCCTTTGAAATGGCTGTTTCGATTTCGCGTGCCCAGTCCTCGGCCTCCCCTTTCGTGCGGAAAGTGGCAACCTGTGGCTTTCGACCGCCCGTTCGGATTACAGCCTGCCAGCGGACCCCATTCTTACTACTTCGTTTTCGGAAGTACGCCATTGATCACCTTCTATCGCTCAGTGTGATTTTGTTTACAGTGTGCGACAAATTTGCGACAAAAACAAAGAAATCCGCTCTGAAAAGCGGCTGAAAGATTGTAAGTCTTTGATTTTATTGGTTGGGGGACTAGGATTCGAACCTAGGTTGGCGGAGTCAGAGTCCGCAGTCCTACCACTAGACGATCCCCCAACTGAAATCGGCCGCACGCGGCCGATGTCGTTAACGCTTGGAGTACTGTGTCGCCTTGCGTGCTTTGCGCAACCCGACTTTCTTGCGCTCGACTTCGCGTGCGTCGCGGGTCACGAACCCGGCTTTACGAAGCACCGGGCGCAGGTCCTCATCATAGACCATCAGCGCGCGGGTCAGACCGTGGCGAATCGCGCCAGCCTGACCGGTCGTACCACCACCGGATACGGTCACATTGATATCGAAATTATCATGCAGGTTGGTTACGTCCAGCGGCTGGCGCACGATCATGCCGCAGGTCTTGCGACCAAAAAACTCGTCAACCGGACGCTTGTTGACCGTGATCTTGCCAGTCCCTTTGCGCATGTAAACCCTCGCGGTCGAGGATTTGCGGCGGCCGGTGGCGTAATAAACTTCGCTCATGCTTCTTTTGTCCTTGTCTCGTCGCTGCTTACAGTTCCAGCGGTTTTGGCTGCTGCGCAACGTGGCTGTGCTCGGGGCCCGCAAAAACCCGCAGCTTGCGCAGCATACGGCGGCCCAGCGGGTTACGCGGCATCATGCCTTTTACGGCCAGTTCGATCACGCGTTCCGGTTTGCGGGCCAGCAGTTTTTCCAGGCTGGTGGATTTCAGGTTACCGATATAGCCGGTATATCGATAATACATCTTGTCCTTCATCTTGTTGCCGGTGACCCGGATCTTTTCGGCATTGATCACGACCATGTAGTCGCCGGTATCCACGTGCGGTGTATATTCAGGTTTGTGCTTGCCACGCAAACGCCGGGCGAGCTCGCTCGCGAGGCGGCCCAGGGTCTTGCCATCGGCATCCACGACATACCAGTCGCGGCTCACTTCTTCATTTTTTGCAGAAAAGGTTTTCATCGATCTCAATACCGGTTTGTGCTTTCGCGGAAGCCGCAAAGCAAAGGCGCGGAATTTTACTGGACGGGGGCATTATTTGCAATCTTCAGCGGCTGATTTGGCTGTTCGCCCCCGAACCCGCGTAGCTGCTTCTAACTATCTGTTTTCTCAGTACTTTTCTGAGGCAGGAGCAGCCGTTCGACGACCTCGCCGCGGCCAAGGTGACTTTCGACAATTTCGCGCACATCTTCCTCGTCCACATAGCTGTACCAGACCCCCTCCGGATAGACCACGACGATCGGCCCTTCCGCGCAGCGATCCAGGCATCCGGCGATATTGACGCGCACGCCGCCCGGCCCCGAAATCCCCAGTTCCTTGCTCAGCTGCTTGGCAAACTCACGCATTTCCAGGCTCCCGGCCTGGCGGCAACAGACGCTTCCATCCGCGCGCAGGTTGGTGCAGAAAAATGCATGTCTTTGGTAGTAACTCATGTTTTCGCGATCCGGTACATACTCAAATTCAGAACTTGTAACCCAGCGCCAGTATAGTCTTGGTATCGGTTTTCGTGCTGCCTGCAGGCACCTCGCTGTTGTTATCGACACGATAACTCAACAGCATGCTCAGATTACCGGCCAGGGCGCTCTCCAGCGTGCTCAGCGACATGGTATAGGTATTGCCGCTGCCATAGTTAACGGTCAGCTCCTGTTTGAACGAAACGTGCTCATTGATCTGCCAATGATAGTCCCCGCCAAGCTGGAGCACGGCACCATCCGCCTCGGTGTTATCCAGCAAACGGGTTTGCCGGGCGCCGACGCCTGCCTCGAGGTTCAATTCATGTTTTTCCGTTTTCACGATCCGGCGGCCATAACCGACGGTTTCATAAAGCTGGCGGACCACGCCTGCAAATCGATCGCGGTCATACAGAATCTGCCCGTACAGGTAGTTTTTCTCGCCGTAGTGGCGTTCTACCTTTAACTCCGAATGATATTGCTCTTCGGCGCTGATGCCAGCGTCCTGCCGACCCGACCCTGAAATCCGGCCCGAGTACACCCACCGGCCGCGCAGGTATTTTGCCGAAACCGCACCCGCCAGCGACTGGGTGTCGGTATTGCCGGTCGTACTCTCGAACCCCAGGCGCACTTCGCCGCTAAAGCTTTTTTCCGTTGCCGTCTCTTGCCCATGCGCGGGCGTGACCAGCATAACCACGGCCAGCAACGGTGCAAAATAAATCGTGTGATTCAAGAAACCTCTCCCGTCCGCAGCTTCGCCCCCGCCTGCCGCTGGCCATCCATGAGCTGAACCTGACAGCGTTGGCGTACAAAGGGCTGCTATGATAACGGCGACACACGATTTTTCCAGCGGCGGGACCTTTCTTGAGCAAAACCGATCCAACGATGGCCAGCCGCTATGTCAGCGAGGCTGCGGACCGCTGCGTCAAATGTGGCCTGTGCCTGCCCCATTGCCCGACCTACGGGCTCGAAATGCTGGAAAGCGACTCTCCGCGGGGACGGATAGCGTTAATGGAGGGTCTGGCAAGCGGTGAACTGCCGGTGAGCGATGGCATGATCCGCCACCTGGATGGTTGTCTGGGCTGCCGGGCCTGCGAAATCGTCTGCCCCGCCGAGGTGCCTTATGGCCGGCTGCTGGATACCGCCAGAGGCCTGCTGCGCGGGCAGCGGGTCAAACCAGGCCTCGGCTGGCGTTTTTTTGCCCTCACCGTGCAATCGCGTTGGCTGGTTCGGCTCGGCGCAGTATTCATGCAGCTGCTTGGCCGGCTGCGCCGTGCGAGCGGAGTTTCATTCAAGCGGCGCGGCGGCCTGAGCCGTCTGTTGCGGCTGATTCCCGACCAGGTTTCGATATCGCGGCTGGCTCGTTTTCATCCGGCAAATGACCCGGCGGAAAAACGAGGTATGGTTGAGCTATTCACCGGTTGTCTTGGCGAGGCACTGGAACAAGACACGTTGCGGGCGACAATCCGCGTGTTGAACCGCCTGGGTTTCGATGTCCGGGTTCCTGGCGAACAAGGCTGCTGCGGCGCTGTCCACCAGCACGCCGGTTACCCGCAAAAAGCCGCCCAGCTGGCGACAATTAACATCGGGGCATTCGCCGGTGACGGTGCGGTGATCGTGGTTTCCACCGGCTGCCTGGTCAGCCTGTGCGAATACGCCGATTTTTTCCAGGACGAAGGCGGGCGCGAGAATGCCAGGCAATTTGCCGCACGCTGCACCGACATCAACGAATTTCTGCATGAACAACTGCCACCCCCGGCAGCGGACCAGGCAAAAGTTGCCCGGTCGGATGTCGCCGGGGCCGTGGCGCTGCACACGCCCTGTAGCCGCAAGGTGATACCGGGTAATTCGCAGGCGGCGCGCGAATTGCTGGCACAGCATGCGAATATCGATTGCCTGACCCTCGGCAACGGGCAATGTTGTGGCGCCGCCGGCGCTTACCTGCTTGACCAGCCGGAGTCTTCGCAGGCGCTGGCCGAACGCTACGATATCGGCGTCGCGCCGCTCCTGCTGACCTCCAATATTGGCTGTCGCCTGCAGCTGGAAGCCTTGTGCCGGCAACAAGGCATCGCCGCTAAGGTTGCCCATCCGGTCAGCCTGCTGGCCGAAAGCCAAAGCTTTTCAAACCAGGCATCGGTCGCTGATATATCATGAGCGATATGGAAAAACGTCAGCTGACACCGCTGGATCATTTGCTCAGCCAGGCCGACCAGGCGCTGAGGACCATGTTTGGCGGGCCGCCGACTGCCAGTCGTGAAAATCCGGCGGCCGACACCGAATCTGAACTCAGCGATGCAGAGCGCCACCATATTGCCGGACTCATGCGGGTCAACCACGCGGGTGAAATCGCGGCACAGGCCATGTATCAGGGCCAGGCACTGACTGCGCGGCTGGACGAGGTGCGTGGCGCAATGGAGCAGGCGGCCGACGAAGAAAACGATCATCTGGCCTGGTGCGAAGAAAGGCTACGCGAACTCAACCATCAAACGAGCCGCCTGGACCCGTTGTGGTTCGCGGGCTCATTCGCGATCGGCGCGCTGGCGGGTCTGGCGGGCGACCGCTGGAGCCTGGGTTTCGTCGCCGAGACCGAGCGCCAGGTCGTAAAGCACCTGGAATCACACCTCGCCCAGTTACCCGCAGGCGATCACCGTACGCGCGCTATTCTTGAGCAAATGAAAGCAGACGAAGAACGCCATGGCGAAATCGCCAGCCGTGCCGGTGGCGCGGAATTGCCCGAACCGGTGCGCAGACTGATGGCCCTGGCCGCCAAGGTCATGACCACAACGGCTTACCGAATCTGACACCGACCTGATTGGTCAGCCGGAGAAATTCCGGCCGTAAAAAATCTCCTGCATCTCGCTATCGATCTGGCGCGCAATTTCATCCAACTCCCCGGGCTCGAACTCGTTGACACCAGAGCCGAACAGGTAACGATCGAGATCTGTTTCGCGCAGTTTCAGCTTGCTGTGAAAAAACTTTTGCGCCGGCATATTGTCTTCTTCGACGTGGAAACCGGCGAGAATCTCCGGCGAAATAAAATCGCTGATCGAGTCGATATCGTGATCGATGTAATGCTTGGTGCCCTGCAAATCCCGAGTGAAACCCCGCACCTTGTAATCCATGATGCAGATATCCGACTCGAACTCGCCGATCAGGTAGTCGAGCGCTTTCAGAGGTGAAGTCTCGCCACAGGTTGCCACGTCGATATCCGCGCGAAACGTGCAGATCCCCCGGTCTGGATGGCTTTCGGGGTAGGTGTGGACGGTCAGGTGGCTCTTGTCGAGGTGAGCCACGACCGCGTCGGGCAGCAACGGATGCTTCAGTGGCACCGCGATAGGCCCTTCGGCAACCATCAAGGTCACGCTTGCGCCTTGCGGCTCATAGTCCTGACGGGCGATATTCAATATATTGGCGCCGATCATGTCGGCAACCCGGGTCAGGATGCCGGTCAAACGATCGGTGTTGTACTCCTCATCGATATATTCGATGTATTCGAGGCGGTGCGCGGGCGAGCGCGCATAGCACACATCGTAGATGTTGAAGCTCAGGGTCTTGGTCAGGTTGTTAAAGCCATGCAAGGCCAGCTTGCCGTTGCTGCAGGCAGAGTGCGTGGTCATGTAATCGCCGTCCGGTTTGATTATTGTCAGCGCCAGATTGGAAAAAGGAACGCATTTTATCCCCAAGCCGCCGGTCTGGCGACTTTTTTCGCATGCCGCCGGGCCAAAAGGAAGGTCTCGACTTGCCCCTGAGCCCTGCATTAGGTAAAAGATGGTGGGATTTCTCCTTTTTTCGCGAAACCGGGGCTAATCCATGAACAAAGCCGAAAAAGCGCTCAGCGATATCCCGGCAATCAACAACTTTTTACGTTATTGCCGCATAAGGACCGTGCCGCAGAAAACCGTGGTAATTCACGCAGGCGACCTGCCCGATATTCTTTATTACCTGGTCAGTGGCTCGGTCGAGGTCATGATCGAGGATGAAGACGGGAATGAAATGGTCCTGGCTTACCTGAACAAGGGCGAATTCTTCGGTGAAATGGGTTTGTTTTACGAACAGCCGACCCGCAGCGCGTGGGTGCGCACGCGGGTCGAATGCGAACTCGCCGAGATGACCTACCCGAGGTTCCGCCAGATCGCGGCCGAATCACCAGGGCTGATTTTCGAACTCGCCACCCAGTTGGCGAGCCGCCTCAACCGGACCAATCGCAAGCTCGGCGATCTCGCGTTTGTCGATGTCACCGGGCGGATAGCGCATGCGATCATGGATCTGTGCAACGAACCGGATGCGATGACGCACCCGGACGGGATGCAGATCAAGGTCAGCCGCCAGGAATTGAGCCGGCTGGTCGGATGCTCGCGGGAAATGGCGGGACGTGTTCTGAAGGTACTCGAAGAACAAGGCCTGGTAACGGCCAAGGGCAAGACCATCGTCGTTTTCAACGCCAGGCCGGGCGACAATACCCGATAGCCGCTGCGCTCGATCGGCAAGGGGCGACGGGCATGCCGTGCTCCTTCGTTTGCTCAGGCGCAATGGCGATTGCGGGCGTAGCCTTCCAGCGACAGGAAATTTCTCAGCAACGCGCGACCTTTACGCGTCAGTATGGACTCCGGGTGGAACTGCACGCCCTGGACCGGCAATACGCGATGACGCAACCCCATAATCTCATCGTTGACGCCATCGCTGCCCCGGGTCCAGGCGGTGACTTCAAGACACTCGGGCAGACTGTCTGCATCGACAATCAACGAATGATAGCGGGCCGCATCCAGCGGCTGTTCGATACCCCGGTACAGACGATGGCCATCGTGCCAGACCCTCGAGGGTTTGCCATGCATGATTGCGCGCGCGTGAATCGTTTTGCCGCCGAAGGCCTCGGCGATGCTCTGGTGACCCAGACAAACACCCAGGATCGGTATTTCGCCGGCAAGTTCACGCACCGCCTGCACTGAAATACCCGCCTTTTCCGGTGTGCAGGGCCCCGGTGAGATCACCAGGTAATCGGGCGACCGGCGCCGGATATCGGCGACACTTATTTTGTCGTTGCGATGAACCTGAACATCCTCGCCCAGTTCCCCGAAGTACTGGACCAGGTTGTAGGTGAAGGAATCGTAGTTGTCGATCATCAACAACACGGTTGAATACCTGCCGGATCAGGCGGCAGCAAGCTGCTCGCGCATGGCGACGATTGCGGCCTGGTAGTCGTCGGCGCCAAAAATAGCCGAGCCGGCGACAAAAGTGTCAGCGCCTGCAGCGGCGATCTGCGCAATATTGTCCACCTTGACGCCACCGTCTATCTCCAGGCGAATATCGAACCCACTGGCTTCGATTATTTCACGCGCCTTGCGCAACTTGTCCAGCGCCGACGGGATAAAGCTCTGCCCGCCAAACCCCGGGTTGACCGACATAATCAGCACCATATCGATTTTATCCAACGCATACTCGAGCCAGCTCAGCGGCGTCGCCGGGTTGAATACCAGCCCGGACTTGCAACCGAGGCCACGGACGAGCTGCAGGCTGCGATCCACATGAGTACTGGCTTCGGGGTGAAAAGTGATGTAATCCGCCCCGGCACTGGCGAAGTCCGGAATGATGCGGTCCACCGGCTCGACCATCAGATGCACGTCTATCGGCGCGGTCACGCCATGCTTGCGCAGCGCTTCGCAGATCAGTGGACCGATGGTCAGATTCGGCACGAAATGATTGTCCATCACATCGAAATGGATGATATCGGCGCCAGCCGCAAGAACGGCTTCGACTTCTTCCCCGAGGCGGGCAAAATCGGCAGATAATATCGAAGGTGCAATCAGGTAATCTGACATGGCGAGTCCTGTCTGATCCGGGCGTCAAAAACTGGCGGCCACAGTAAACCACAAAGACACCGAAAAAAACCACGGTGCCGTCTTCGCAGTGCAGCTTTAGCCCGGATTTTTCATGAATGCGCTCACGCCCTTGCTTGATCCTTGTTAGCACACGCCGGCACATGAGAATTAGTGAGCCACAGTTAACGCCGGAATGTGCCGCATGAGGCTTTTTCAAAAGCCTGCTAGCGCATGCCGCGGTTTTTCTTGATCAGGTCATAAGCAGCCCGGATTTCCCGAACCTTGACCTTGGCCTCGTCCATCATGGCCGCGGGCAGACCCTTGGCCACCAGCTTGTCCGGGTGGTGCTGGTTCATCAGGCGCCGGTAGGCCGTCTTGAAGTCGCGGTCGCTGGCATTCTCCGCCACACCCAGCACCTTGTAGGAGCGCGCCAGTTCGTCCACTGGCGACCTGGCGTCCCTGGACCCGCCCATATGCAAGCGAACCAGTTCCTCGATCTGCGCGAGTTCCGCGCGGCTTACGCCCAGTTCCTGGCAGATCATCCAGAGAATTTCCCGCTCCCCCGGGTGCATGCCGTTACCGATCATCGCCGCCTGGACCTGCAACTCGACGAAAGCCCGTGTCAATCCTGCGTGAAAATGACTGAACTGGCGAAACCTGCGCAAACACTCGCGTAACGGGAAATCCGGCCGCTTGCCCTCGGTGAACCAGGCGATCGCCTCCGTGACCTGCTCCGGGGTCATGCGCATCTGCCGCATTACGTTGCGGGCGGTGTGAATTTCCTGCTCGGAAACCTGGCCATCGGCCTTGGCCATGCGCCCCATTACCTGAAAGGTCGTACGTACAAACGTTTCACGGGCCCGCTGAGGATTGAGACCGCCCAGGTTGATGCCACCGGTGCGCACGAATCCCTTGTCGAACTGGTGACCCAGAAAAACCCCGATCAGGAATCCGATGGGTCCGCCGAATATCAGGCCAATAAAGCCACCGATCAGCTTGCCGATAAACGCGCCCGGCATCAGCCGCGCCCGCGCGCCGGTATTCCGCATGCTGACCATATTCGACTTGACCGTAACACTCGAGGGCTGAGAAAATTGATTGTTCCCATTGCCCAACTTTAACCCAAGGCCAAATAGATGGTAAGCAAAGACAAGATGCATGACGCGGCCGATGATCGTGAATCCGTACTCCGTGAAGTGACCAGCAAGGCCCTGGTTTTCGGCGAAAAAAGCGCAAAAAACGTGCCCCCGGAAATCTTCAGCGATCTGGTCATGCACGATTATTTTCTGTTTTTCATCTATGGTGCAGTGGATGCCCTCGGTGATGACGAAAGTCTGAAGGAGAAACTGACCGCCGCCGAAAAACTGGCGACCATGGCGGAGACGATGGTAGCGTTCGGCACCGCGACCGAAGAACAGATCGTGGCCACGGTGAAGTTGCTTGACCGCGCCGTTGACGACGCGGCGCTCACCATAAAAAGTGCCGGCCGCGAGGCAGCGATTGACTGGGCCTGGGGAGAAAATGAGCAGGCGACAGAACGGTTCGCCGCCTTGCTGGAAGACCCCACCAACTTTCCGCGCGAAGTCGAGCAGGTTTTGAAACCGCGGGAGCCCGCGGCCGAAACCAGCCGGCCTCCCGGCAACGACGACTTCGATATCATTAAGTAATTTCACACGGGCATGATTACCAGCGCCGCACCAACATCCCCCGAAGCCTTGTTCGAATCAAATTTGCCCAGCCTGCAAAAGATTTGTGGCGGCAAGGTTCGCGATCTGTACGCAATCGATGACCAGCATATGCTGATCGTGACTTCGGATCGTCTGTCGGCGTTCGATGTCGTTCTACCGGACCCGATCCCCGGCAAGGGACGCGCGCTGACTGCAATGTCGAATTTCTGGTTCAACAAGACCCGCCATATCATTCCCAACCACATCGCCGATCTCACGCTGAACGAAGTTCTGCCGGACCCTGTTGAGCGAAGCCAGGTAGAGGGCCGGGCCATCGTTGTCAAAAAGCTGCAGGCCCTGCCCATCGAGGCGGTCGTGCGCGGGTATTTGATCGGTTCGGGCTGGCAGGATTATCAGGCGACTGGCGCCGTTTGCGGCATCGAACTCGCTGCGGGCCTGCGATTGGCGGGTCGGTTGCCAGAGCCGATATACACCCCTGCCACCAAGGCGGATGTCGGCGATCATGACAAGAATATCTCTTACCGGGCGACGGTCGAGTTGCTGGGCGAGGATATCGCCGCCCAGGCTCGCGACACTGCGCTGGCATTGTACCGGTTCGCCGCTGAATACGCACTGCAACGCGGCATCATCATCGCCGATACAAAATTCGAGTTTGGTCTCGATGACGACAACCGGATGGTCCTGATCGATGAAGCGCTGACCCCCGACTCGTCGCGTTTCTGGCCGGCGGAAAGTTATCGCGCAGGCATCTCTCCACCGAGTTTTGACAAACAGTTCGTGCGCGACTACCTGGAAACGCTGGACTGGGACAAGACCTCGCCGGGTCCGTCATTACCCGCGGACATCGTTCGCCGCAGCAGCGAAAAGTATGCCGAAGCGCTGAGCAGGCTGATTGCTGACTGATCGGCAAACGTGAAGCGGCGGCTTGGCCGGCCGGCAAATACAATGATGTACAATGCCGGTGATGGCCGGCACAGGCGGCGAGTCCATTCAGCGGCAGACCAGATGCTCGAACGAATAAAAAATCTCGCGGAAGCAGCACTGTGGAATCCCGCGATCGACAGATCGACAGCCATCGAGCATCGGCTGCTGAGAATACTGCGCCTGCCTTATGCTCTCGCCCGCGACCTGTCTGGCGGCGCGCTCAGCCTGCGCGCGATGAGCCTGGTCTATACGACCATGTTGTCCATCGTGCCGCTCCTGGCGCTCAGTTTTTCCGTGCTCAAGGGTCTGGGCGTACACAAGAAACTCGAACCCCTGCTGTTTAAATTTTTGGAGCCGCTGGGCGAACGCGGCGCCGAGCTAACCGAGCAAGTCATCGGCTTCGTCGATAACGTGAAAGGCAGCGTGCTTGGCAGTATCGGCCTGCTGTTTCTGATCTGGATCGTTTTTTCCATGGTAAAAAAAGTCGAGGACAGTTTTAACTATGTCTGGCAGGTTGAAAAACCACGCAGCATGGCCCGCCGGTTCAGCGAATACATCAGTGTCATTTTGATCGGCCCGGTAATCATGGTGTTCGCGCTCGGCATGATCGCTTCCATAAACAACACGGCATTGGTTCAGAAACTGGCCGCCATCGAACCCTTTGGCACGACCTTGATACTGGCGGGCAAGCTGGCGCCTTATGTGCTCATCGTCTTGTTGTTCAGTTTTGTTTATGCGTTCGTACCCAACACCTCGGTAAGAATTCGCGCAGCCCTCGGCGGCGGCGCGGTCGCAGGGGTGCTCTGGGCGTTCACCGGCGCGGTATTCGCATCCTTCGTCGCCGGTTCGGCATCGCGCGCCGCCATATACTCCGGGTTCGCAATTGTTCTGCTGGCGCTGATCTGGCTTTACCTGAGCTGGCTGATCCTGCTGCTGGGCGCGCAGATCTCGTTTTACATCCAGCGGCCCGAGTACATGCGCCGCGGCCGGCGGCAGATCGAGCCGGTCGGCCAGTTGCGCGAAGGCCTGGCTTTGTCGGTGATGATCAATGTCGCCCAGTCCTTCCGCGACAATGCCTTGCAGTGGTCGATCAACCGGCTGGCATCACGACTGGGGGTCCCTGCCACCGCTCTGAGTCCGGTGGTTGACCGGCTGCTGAGCAGCGGGATGCTGGCAATTACCGAGCATGAAATGCTGCTGCCGGGACGCGAAATCAGCCGCATCCGGATCGGAGATATACTCTCGGCGATTCGCGAGAACCGGGATATCCCAAAGCTCGAATGGGAACCGAAAGTCGGCGCGCTGACCACCCGGGTAAACGACGCCATATCCGGCGCGACCGGAGACACGACACTGGCGGACATGCTGGATTAAGACGATATTGCTAATTTCCGGCCACGGTCATCTCGCTCAACAACAATGACGGCGTCCGAATCCCGGAACGCACATCAAGATCGTCACCGACCGCCAGAATTCCGGTCAGCATGGCGGCAAGATTGCCGGCGATCGTGATTTCATGGACCGGGTACTGGATTTTCCCGTTCTCCACCCAGAAGCCGGCGGCGCCACGTGAATAGTCACCGGTCAGGATGTTGACGCCCTGACCGATCAACTCGGTCAGCAACAAGCCGCTGCCCATTCGCTCCATCAGTTCTTGCGGGCTTGCCAGGCCGGGTTCGAGTTCCAGGTTGTGCACCCCGCCACCGTTTGCGGTCGTCGTCATGCCGAGCTTGCGTGCCGTGTAACTGTTCAACACGTAGCCTTGCAAGACACCATCACTCACCAGGTCGCGATCTGCGGTTGCCACGCCTTCGCTGTCAAACGCCGTACTGCCGACCGCCTTTTTCAGGTGTGGCCTTTCGTAAACATTGATCCCGCTCGCCAGCACCTGCTGACCGATTGCACCACACAGGTAGGATGCCTTGCGATACTGCGCGGTTCCCCGAATCGCAGCGACCAGGTGACCCAGGAGACTGCGCGCGAGCTCGGCCGGAAACAACACCTGCGCCTCGCGCGTATCGAGCTTCCTCGAATCCAGCCGAGCCAGCGCCCGCTGCGCCGCTTTTTCCCCCAGCGCCTCCAGGTCCATCAGCTCGCCCGGGTCGCGCGCGCTGGTGTACCAGTAGTCTCTTTGCATTTCCTGGTCCTGTCCGGCGATGACGACGCAACTGGCGCTGTGGCTGGTCCCGCGTTTGACGCCCATGAAACCGTGGCTGTTGCCATAGACCGCAACGCCCTCACTACTCGATACCGTGGCGCCTTCGGAATTTTGGATGCGCTGATCGGCCGTCAATGCGGCTGCCTCGCAACGGGTCGCCAGGTCTATCGCCTGGGTCGCAGGAAGATTCCATGGGTGATACAAGTCGAGTTCCGGAAACTCGGCGGCCATCAGTGCGGCGTCGGCGAGTCCGGCGTATGGATCCGGGGAGGTGAAACGCGCAATGGAGCAGGCCTTGCGCACGGTTTCTGCGACGGCTCCGGAACCGAGATCGGTGGTGCTCGCCGAGCCTTTTTGCTGGCCGAAAAACACCGTAATGCCAAGGCAGCGGTCGCGCTGGGACTCCAGCGTTTCAACTTCGCCCATGCGAACCGTCACCGACAAGCCCGATGAAAGGCTGGCGTTTGTCTCGGCCTGGCTGGCGCCCTCTTTTTCAGCCTGCAGGAGGCAGCCGGCGACCAGGTCCTGCAAATCCTGCTGCTTCAGTTCTTTAGTGAGCGGCTGTGCCTGGCCCATAGACTTTACCCATGCAAAAAAGCGAACGAGGAACGGATTCTAACCGCCTGCCGTGTGCCTGCACAGCCGCCCATACATCGCCGCAAAGGAGCCGAGTTTATTTTGGCCGCCATGATAGAATAGCCGGCTATTTTTTGACGGGGAAGCGGCGTGTGTCCGGCACAAGTGGAAAAAGACGGCCAGCGGGGCTTTATCGTTCCCATTGGCGGCGGTGAAGACAAACTCAGAGACCGCGAAATACTGAGCCGCTATCTTGAGATGTGCGGTGGTTCGAACGCGCATATCGTTGTCATACCGACTGCCTCTGAGCTGGACGACACCGGCGCGCGCTACCGGGACTTGTTCAGGGAACTCGGTGCGGGTGAGGTCGGCATCCTGCACTGTGACGATCGCAAGGAATGCAACAGCCAGGACTCTATCGACCTTTTGGAAAGGGCCGATGGCGTATTCATGACCGGCGGTAACCAGTTGCGCCTGTCCACCACGCTGGGTGGGACCCGGGTCGCACAGCAGATACGCCGGCGCAATGCCGCGGGCATGCATGTCGCGGGCACATCTGCCGGCGCCGCCTTCGTCCCTGAACATATGATCGCTGGTGGCTACGAAGGATCGACCCCTTCGCCCGACATGGTGACGCTGGCGCCGGGTCTGGGTCTGACCAACCGGCTAATCATCGACCAGCATTTTCGCGAGCGCGACCGCCTCGGCCGTTTGCTGACCGCGCTGGCTTTTAATCCTTTCGCCATCGGTATCGGTCTGGATGAGGACACGGCTGCGTTTATCGGCCCCGACGACATCATGGAAGTCGCCGGCAGCGGCGGAATCACCGTGATCGACCCCAGCGAGCTGGAGTTTTCCTCGATGGATTCGGCCGGACGCCACCAGCCGGTCAGCCTGATTGGCATCAGATTGCATATACTGGTTGCCGGCGGCAGCTACGACATCGCGAAACGAAAGGCGCGTCCGTAAGCAAATAAAAAACGGAGACCCGTTGATGAAAATCCTGTCCACCAACGTATATGTCGGTCCGAGCATTTACGCCCGTTTCCCGGTTATCCGCCATCTGCTCGACCTGGGCGCACTGGAGGAATGGCCAACGGCGCGGCTGGGCAACGATTTCATCGACCCATTGCTTGAGTTATTGCCGGGGCTGCACGAACACGGCTGTTCCTATCGCGAACCTGGCGGTTTTGTACGCCGCATGCGCGAGGACGAGGGCACCTGGCTGGGGCACGTGATGGAGCATGTCGCCATCGAAATGCAGAACGAAGCCGGTTCGCTGGTTACCTATGGCCGGACACGCTCGACCGGCGAACCCGGTCAGTACAACATGGTTTTCCAGTATAAAGACGCCGAGGTTGGCCGCGACGCCAGCCGGCTGGCGCTGCAGTTGATCCACTTTTTACTGCCGGCCGAGATCAAACCTGACGACGCCCCCGACGGCGACTGGGATTTTGCCAAAGAACGGGACGAATTTATTCGCTACGCGCAAAGGCGGGCGCTGGGCCCAAGCACGGCAGCGCTGGTCAAGGCGGCCGAGGACCGGGATATTCCGTGGATACGTCTCAACCGTTACAGCCTGATCCAGCTTGGTCACGGCAAGTACCAGAAACGCATTCAGGCGACGACGACCAGCGCCACCGGGAACATCGCCGTCGACCTGGCCTCGGACAAGGAGGAAACCAATGCGATATTGGGTGACCTGGGGCTGCCGGTGCCAAAACAATTCCTCGTTTACAATACGCGGCAGGCGCGCCGCGCCGCCGAGCGCATCGCATACCCGGTCGTACTCAAGCCTTTGAATGCGAACCACGGCCGCGGCGTTTCCATTAATCTGAAAACGCCGGACGAAGTGGACGCAGCTTTTGATAAAGCGCGCGAGCACGGCCGCACGGTACTGGTCGAAAAGTTTATCAGCGGGTTCGACCACCGAATCCTCGTGGTCAACGGCGAGTTGGTCGCCGCCGCGAAACGAGTCCCGGGGCATGTGGTCGGCAACGGCAAAAACACGATTGCCGAACTGGTCGACGAAATCAACAGCGATCCGCGCCGCGGCGTGGGCCATGAAAAGGTCCTGACCCGTCTCGAATTCGATCACCAGGCCGAACGCCTGTTATCGAAACTGGGTTACACCCGGGAAACGGTAGTTGCCGAAGGCGAAGTTGTGTACCTGCGCTCGACCGCAAACCTGTCGACTGGTGGCACCGCCATCGATGTCACTGACATCATTCATCCGGACAATCGTGAAATGGCGGTTCGCACGGTAGCTGCGATCGGCCTGGATATCGGCGGCGTCGACTTCCTGACCTCGGATATTTCGGAATCGTGGCGAGTCACCGGCGGCGCCATCTGTGAAGTCAACGCCGGACCCGGATTTCGCATGCATGTTGCGCCCAGCGAGGGCACACCGCGCGATGTGGCGGGACCGGTCATCGACATGCTGTTCCCCGAGGGTGCGCCATCGACGATACCGATGGCGGCGATAACCGGCACCAACGGCAAGACCACGACATCGCGCATGCTGGCGCACATCATGAAACTGGCGGGTCACACGGTCGGCCTTTCGTCCTCCGATGGCGTTTATATCGACGGCCGCCTGACGGTGGAAGGCGACATGACCGGCCCGGTATCGGCCGGCATGATCCTGCGCGACCCATCGGTCGATGCGGCGGTGCTGGAAACAGCGCGCGGCGGCATGCTCAGACGGGGCCTGGGTTTCAGCCACTGCGATGTCGCGGCCTGCCTGAACGTCACGGCCGACCATCTCGGTCTGCACGGCATCGAAACAATTGCGGAGCTGGCCCTGGTCAAGCGGATACTGATCGAAAGCGCAACCGGTACCGCGGTGCTCAACGCCGACGACGAACATTGCCTGCGCATGGCTGATTACACGGAGGCCGAACACTTGTGTTATGTGACCATGAATCCGGGCCACCAACTGGTCAAGGAGCACATACGCGCGGCAGGGCGTGCCGTGGTACTCGAGGAAGGATTCAACGGCCACATGATCACGATTTATGACCACGGCAATCACATCCCGCTGTTGTGGACCCACTTGATCCCCGCGACCCTGGAAGGACGTGCGCTGCACAATGTGCAGAACGCGATGTTTGCAGCCGCGCTGGCTTACAGTCTGGATATCAGCCTGGAAAATATCCGCCACGGCCTGCGGACTTTCGATACCACCTTCTTCCAGGCCCCGGGGCGCATGAACCTGTATGACGAGCATCCGTTCAAGGTCATACTCGATTACGGCCACAACCCGGCAGCGGTCAAAGTCATGTGCGACCTGGTCGATCGCCTGGATGTGGATGGCAAAAAGATCGTGGTGTTATCGGCGCCGGGTGACCGGCGGGACCAGGACATCGAGGAAATCGGCACGATTGCGGCCGGACACTTCGATCATTACATCCTCAAGACCGACGATAAAGCGCGCGGCCGGGATCGCGACGAGGTACCGGGCATACTCAGAAAAATGTTGCTTAAGTCCGCTGTCGGCAAGGACAGGATCGAAATTATCGACGACGAAAAAACCTCGGTCGACCACGCGCTTGCCATGGCGCAACCGGGTGACCTGGTGTTTGTTTTTGGCGACAACATCAAGCGTTGCTGGAAACAAATCATCTATTTCGATTCGGGCGAGAAAGCGGAGAAAAACGAAAAACCGGTGCAGATCAAACTGTCCGCGACCGCACTGGGCGATTTTTCGCTGGAAGACGTGGAAATCATTCGCGACCAGCGCGGCGTCCGCATCGCCCGCGAACCGGAAGAGGCGGATTAGACCCGCATGGAGCTATTGGACTCGCGCCGCCTGACGGGACCGGGGCTGGTCTGGGACCGGCCCGCCGCGGTAGTGGATGTGCGCCTGAGTTCGGACGAGGCGGATACCCTGATCCAGGCATGGCAGGAAAAGGTGCGGGAAATCATGGGCCGGCTTGGTCTGGAAAATGAATCGATCAAGGTCCGCCGTTTCTCCGATGGCGCCAGCCTCGCGATCAGCGCCCCGGTCGACGCGCTGTACACGGCAACCGAAATCAACGACTGGGCCTGGGCCGCAGTCACCGGAAAAACCGCCGATGACGAAGTCCCGGAGACTCTGACCCAGGCGGAACAGCGCCTGGCAAAGACGCTGGCCGCGGAAAGAAATCCGCAGCTGATCGCGCTCGCTGCAGAGGCCGAAAAACGCGGGCTGCAGTGGCTGAGCGACGATGAAGAACTAACGCTCGGTCTCGGCGTCAACGGGCAAAGCTGGCCGGTCGATCGGTTACCGGAAATACCGGCTGTGGACTGGAGCCGCCTCGGGGAAATTCCGCTGGCCCTGGTCACCGGCACCAACGGCAAGACCACTTCGGTCCGTTTCCTGACCCGCATGGCGCGCGCCGCCGGGCAGACTGTCGGCGTCAGTTCGACCGACTGGATTGCGGTCGACGACGATATCCTGGATCGCGGCGACTGGTCCGGACCTGGCGGCGCCAGGAAAGTGCTGCGCGATCGGCGGGTCAGCATGGCGATCCTGGAAACCGCCCGCGGTGGGCTGTTGCGGCGCGGCCTGGGTGTCGCCCACGCAGATGCCGCACTGATTACGAATATCGCCGAAGACCATCTGGGTGAATTCGGCGTCATGGACCTCGACGAACTGGCTAACGTCAAGTGGATCGTCACCAGCGTACTGGGCAATAACGGTACCGCGGTGCTAAACGCCGAAGACGAAAAACTGGTAAAACGCGGTCTGGCCGCCCGCTTCCGGGTAAGCTGGTTCAGCCTGGATCCTGAGCTGCCCCTGATCCGCGAGGCAGTGAGGCTAAAGCAAACCGTGGTCGTACTCAGGAAACGGCAGCTGGTCCTGATCGAAAACGGCCAGGAAATACCGATCCTCGAAGCCGGTGAAATTCCATTGACGATGGATGGCGCCGCTCGCCACAACATCGCAAACGCCCTGGGGGCCATCGGCCTCGCCAGTGCGTTGGGTCTGCCGCGCGAAGCCATCGCCGAAGGGCTGCGCAAAACCGGGCCCGAGGATAACCCGGGTCGTTGCAACCTGTTTGCCATTGACGGCGCGGATGTGCTGGTGGATTTTGCGCACAACCCGCATGGCATCGCCGCGATTTTCGAGCTGGCCCGGGTGCGACCGGCGAAACGCCGGTTGCTGCTGATCGGGCAGGCGGGCGACCGCAGCGATGAGGCAATCCGTGAACTGGCGGCGAGCGCGTGGAGCATCGGGCTGGACAAGGTCATCATCAAGGAAATGCCGCAATACGCGAGGGGAAGACCACCCGGTGAGGTCGCCGGCCTGATCAAGAATGCGCTGCTGGCATGCGGCGCGGACGACGACCAGCTTGATTATTTTTCAACCGAGCCTGAAGCGGTCAGCGCCGCGCTGGAATGGTCGCAACCTGGCGACCTGTTGATACTTTTAATCCACGAGCAGATAGAGGATGTCCTGGCCATGCTGAATGACGCGAAGAACCGGGCAACGCGATCGGCATGAGCAGGAAGCACAGACCGCCGGCTGACGCTGCCGATACACCGGTACCTTCGAAAACGGCGCTAAAAAAGCAAATGCACGAACTGCAGGCCTTGGGTGAGCAGTTACTCGATTTACCCGCAGCCCGGTTGGCGTCCGTACCCATGCCGGATGCGTTGCGGGAAGCGGTCATGCTGGCCAGAAAAATGCACAAGTTCGGCGCACTCAACCGGCAAAAGCAATACATCGGCAAACTGATGCGGCGGATCGATGCGCAACCGATCCGCGAAGCTCTGACGGCAATAGCGCAGGAAGGGCTGGCAGAAAAGCATACCCACAAGCTTTGCGAAAATTGGCGCGACCGTTTACTGAGCGAGGGCGACCCGGCGCTGGAGAGTTTCCTGGAGAAATACCCGGGCAGCGACCGGCAACGACTGCGGCAAATCATCAGGAAGCATCAAAAATCCGGCAGCGAAATCGGCCTGGCCACCGAAAGAAAAAAACTCTATCGATTTCTGCATGCGGCTCTGACCGCAGAGAAAAAGTCCGTTTCGAGTAGGCAGGATTAATGACAGAATGCGCCGGTGGCGAGGCTCATCTACCCACCGGTATCCCGGTCTGACCCCCGCAACGCCGGCTTGGTCTATACTTGCCCTGATAACGACGTGTGGCCTGGGCAAGGAATCCGGATCAGAAGCTGGCATGTATCTGCGACACTTCAAGCTGAATGAACAGCCATTCGAACCCAGTCCCGACCCCGATTTTCTCTATCTGAGCAATTTTCATGAGCGGGCCAGATCGTACATGGAATCGGTCTGGGATTTCCCCAATGGCATCGTTTCCATGACCGGCGAGATCGGCGCCGGGAAAACCACGCTGATCAATGCTTTTATCGACCGCCTCGATGATGAAGTTTGCCTGGCAAATATGAATCAGACCCAGTTGTCGCCGGTTCAGTTTCTGCAACTCCTTCTTGCCCAGTTTGGGTTCAAGCCATTCAGGAAAAGAAAAGCCCAGTTGCTCGACATGCTCGCGCACTTCCTGTCCGAAAAAGCCGCGGCTGGGAAGAAAACACTGATCATCATCGATGAAGCCCAAAACCTGTCCAAGAATGTACTCAAAGACATCGGCCGCATGTTCGTAGACGAGCAAAGAAAATTCGCGGCATTGCGCATCATTCTCAGCGGTCACTCGCATCTCAACGACACGATGGATGCGGCCGGTATCCAGGGGCTGGTTCGCTTGCGCCTCGATCTCGGCTCGCTGAATAAGCAGGAAACCTGCGCCTATGTCTTGCATCGTCTCGCTGTCGCCGGCGCCGCAGGCACGGAATTATTCACCAAAGCGGCGTTGGCTGGCGTGTACCGATACAGCGGCGGCATCCCGCGGCTTATCAATACGCTGTGCGACACCGCGATGATCGGTGCCGGGTCGCAGGATCAGGAGACGGTGAACGAAGATGCAATCGAGGCAGCAGCCAGGGAGTTGAAATGGCAGGAAGCGACCGCGGAGACCAATGAGCATGCGGTCATGGTTCCGCTGCTGAACCTTCCCGATGCAAAGCGGTTTGGCATTCTTTCGATCGCGTACAAGGGCCGGACCACCAACGAATTTCCGCTGTCTATGGGCAAGCTGCTGATCGGTCGCGCCACCAGTAACGATTTACAGATCGACAGCAAGTTCGTCTCCGGTCATCACGCGCAGATCATTACCGGTGCGGATGGCAAGTCGCTGATCGAGGATCTCAACAGCACCAACGGGCTGTTTATCGGCAAGCGCAAAATCAGGCGGTACAAGCTGGCCTCCGGGGACATTATCGGCCTCGGCCAGCACACGATCACTTATTATAAAGAGCGCCGGGAAACGCGCCGGAGAAAAGACTAGCAGGATCCTGCCGGGCTAGGATTCATCGAGTTTGCGCGAGTCGCCGCCGTATTCTTCCTCATTGCGACGGTAATCCTTGCGCTTGAGCCAGACCACCATGCCCGCAATCAGGCAGACCAGACCCACAACCAGTCCGATCGTCGGCCAATACCAATAATTGATATAGGCAGACGCCACCAGCGACACGACCCCAGCGGCCATATAAAAGTAGGGCAGGATTTCGTAAACCGGCTTAGTCAACCACACAGTCCGTCTCCGTTTCCCTTTCATCCTAGCAGCCTGTCGAACTCAGGCCCAGTGGCAAAAAGCAAAACCAAGCGCCTGTTTACATAAGCTGGACGCTCAACCGGTGCCACCGACGGTAAGACCATCGATGCGCAGCGTCGGCTGGCCGACGCCAACCGGGATCGATTGCCCGTCTTTGCCACAAACTCCAACCCCACCATCGAGTTTCAGGTCGTTGCCGACCATGCTGACGCGCGTCAACACGTCGGGGCCATTGCCAATTAGCGTCGCTCCCTTGATCGGGGTCGTCTTGCGCCCTTTTTCGATCAACCAGGCTTCGTTCGCGCTGAACACAAACTTTCCGGACGTGATATCCACCTGGCCGCCGGCAAAATTTGACGCATAAATACCCTTTTCGACCGAGGCGATGATTTCCTCATGCTCGTGCGGGCCCGGCAACATGAAAGTATTGGTCATTCTGGGCAACGGAATGTGGGCGTACGATTCACGGCGGCCGTTGCCGGTCGATTTCTGACCCATCAGCCGAGCGTTGAGCTTGTCCTGCAGATAAGAAACCAGGACGCCATTTTCAATAAGGATATTACGCTGGGTCGGCGTGCCCTCGTCATCCATGTTCAGCGAGCCCCGGCGACCGGCCAAAGTGCCGTCATCGACAACCGTGCATAATTCGTTGGCGACCCGCTCGCCGATCCGGCCAGAAAAAGCGGAAGTGCCCTTGCGGTTGAAATCGCCTTCCAGCCCGTGGCCTATCGCTTCATGCAACAGGACACCCGGCCAGCCTGGACCAAGCACGACAGTCATGGTGCCCGCGGGAGCGGGTTTTGCCTCAAGATTCATGCTGGCCTGCCGGACCACCTCCTGCGCAAGGTTCTCCGGCCCACCATCAGCGAATAATTGCCGGTAATCGTAACGACCGCCAATCCCGCCATAGCCTTGCTCTCTTTGCCCGTCCTGTTCCAGGATAACGGAGATATTCAGGCGCACCAGCGGCCTGACGTCGGCGCTCAAGGTGCCATCGCTGCCGACAACCAGCACCACTTCGTGCAAACCGGAAATACTGGCAATAACCTGCTGAACCCTGTGGTCTATAGCCCTGGTGGTCCGGTCTATCGCTTCCAGAAAGGCAATTTTCTCCTTGTCCTCGAGCGAATCGATCGGGTCGATCGGCAGGTAGAGCTGCCGCTTGCCGCTGCTTTGCCATGCCTGAACCCGCCCTGATCCGCCTGACCTGGCGATCGCTCTTGCCGCATCGGAGGCCTGGGTGAGCGCCGGCAACAGGATTTCGTCGGAATAGGCAAACCCGGTTTTTTCGCCGCTGATCGCACGCACGCCGACACCCTGGTCGATACTCTGCGTGCCCTCTTTAACGATTCCGTCTTCCAGTACCCAGGATTCGTGCCGTGAATGCTGGAAATACAAATCGCAGTAATCGATGTCGGGGCCACTAAGCCTGGCCAGCAAACCGATCAGGTGATCGTCTTCCAGGCCCGACGGTTCCAGGATTCGCTCGCGCGCTATTTGTAATGCCTTTTCGCTCATCCGTAATTATTATCCAGTCGTCCGTGGGTCAGCACCGGAAATCGTTGCCGAATCTTTTTGAGCTCATCGATGTTTATTGCCGCGATCAAGACCCCGGGTTCCTTGTCCATCTCAGCGTTAACGGCACCCCAGGGGTCTACCAGCATGCTGTGCCCCCAGGTCTCTCGTCCGTTTTCATGGCGACCGCCATGCGCAGCCGCAGCAACATAACACAGGCTCTCGATCGCACGTGCCCGCAGCAGTATTTCCCAGTGCGCCTCCCCGGTTCCCGCGGTAAAAGCGGCCGGCAGGGCCAGGACTTCCATACCCTGATCCATCAGCCGCATGAACAGCGCCGGGAAACGAATATCATAGCAGACTGCCAGACCGAGCCGGCCAACCGGCGTATCCACGCAAACAGCCTTGCTGCCGGCGTGGGTATGGGCGGACTCGTGGTATGCCTCTTCTCGCCCGGGGATGCCCACGTCGAAAAGGTGAATCTTGTCGTAACGGGCTACCTGGTTGCCTTTGGAGTCGATGACCAGGCAACTGGCTGCCGGCGGACGATCCGCAGATTCGTAGTCGTTGTCGAGCAGCGGGATGGTACCGGCAACCAGCCAGATGCCGTTGTTTCTTGCCTGCTCCGACAGGAAATCCTGTAACGGTCCGGCACCAGGCGCTTCGGCGATTTCGCGCCGCTGCGACTCATTTGCCATCAGCGCAAAGTTTTCCGGCAATATCGCCAGCGTGGCGCCCTGTGCCGCCGCCTGCGCCAGGTATGCCGCCGCATCCTGGAGGTTAGCTGCAACTTTCCCACCACTGCGCATCTGGATTAGCGCTATCTTGCTCATCTGCGTCTAGTCGGGGTTCAACCGCTTTCGCTGGTCGATGCGTTTGCGACCTCGGTTTCCGCGTTCACCGGTTCGATCAGCGGGTCATCCCAGCTACCGGTTATCCGGTAGTAGCCCTGGGACAAGTCGTCCAGCGGTTTCTGGAACATCTTCGACAGCAACCAGACGGCGGCGCCGACCGCCGGTCCACCGGCGAGCGCCCCGGCCACCGGCAGCGTGTTGCCGATGCTGGCGGTAACCACCGCGGTCTGGTCGTAATCCCGGGTCCCCAGACCGGTTCGCCCCACCAAAACGGCCTTGGCGGTCGGGCCATCCAGGGTCAGGTTGTTGGTAAAGGCATCGCCATCACGCAGTACATAGTCCCCGCTAAGCCGGTCGAAGGACAACCCCGCCGCGAACACGTCGCTGAAATCCAGGGCGAGACGCCGTGGCAAAGCCGTGATACTGAGCAAACCCAGCAGCTTGCCGGCGCCCGGTTCTAGATCCCGGAGTTCTCCGTTGCGGAAATCCATGCTGATATTGCCGGATATCACTGGCAGAAAATCATCGTTGGGGGCCCCCGGCCAGTAAACCTGCAGACTGACGTCGCCCTTTTTGGCTCGCAACGACCGCATCATGTTCAGATCTTCCAGGGCGGCGCTAAGATCATTCGATTCGAGCACCAGGTCCAGCTGCGTCTCCTCGCCACTTTCAAGATACAACCAGCTCGCGTTGCCTGTCCCCTTCATCGATTTCGTTTCAAACTCCAGGTGCTCGACGACGATTCCACCGATACTGCGCCTGGCGCTGGCGGTTGCTTTCCCGAGCCGCATGTCGGTGAGCCTGAAGTCGGCGACGACGATATCCGCCCCTGGAATGTTTCTCGGATCGACCAGGTGGCGATTGCCCCCATCCTCCGCAACGATTTTTTCTGTCAGCCAGACCCGCTGCATGTCGGCCGTTACGTTTGCTTCATTCAGCCGGTATGGAATCTCCATCGCCCCCTCTAATGCTTCGCCCGTTACCGCGAGCAACCACCGATCTTCCGAGCGCCGCATATTCAAACCCAGCGCTCCGAACTCAAAGCCGATAGCGCGGCCTTGCCCGATCGAAACATCGATCTCGCGCACGATGGTATGCAACTCCACCCCGGACTCACCGCCGTCCGGGTCGTTCAGGCTCAGCCATTCGCCCAGATCGGCGTGGGGCAGGTATCCGCGGACCAGCAGCCCCGGTTCATCGGGCAAGGTGGCCCCGCCGTCGGTGGTCACCATCCCGGTCATGATCCGCCAGGATTCACCAGGCTCGTGGGTCAGCCGCAAGGCAGCACTGATGCCCGGTTCGTACTCGATCATCAGGTCCATCAGCCTGTCGGGCAGCAATTCCAAATAGAGCAGCAGCGACCGGCTCGCCGCGGTTTTTTTCAGCGGTTCGGGCCAATCCAGAATCATGCCTTCGAGATTGCTTTCGACCCGCAGGAGAAAATTGCCGCCGCCACTGGTCGCCACGGTCGCGTTCGCCCGATAGGCCGCCGTGCCGCTTGCCAAGGATGCTAGCGGCACGCCGAGACGAGCAAAATCGTCACCGTCTATATGACCATCCATACTGATCACCGCCAGTATTCTGTTCGGTGTCAGCTGAGGCTCGATGCTGATCTGTACCGGGTAATCCAGGAAGCGCGCCTCCAGCCGTTCGGCGGTGATCAGCTTATCGTCTATGCGCAGGCTGCCGTTGATTTGCGAAAACCCCGGTTCGAGTCCATCGATATCCAGGGTGCCGTTTTTGATTTCGATCCCCAGCCTGACCTCCAGGTCGGAAATATCTCGCAGGTTAAGCTGCAACTCCAGATCGATCTCGTCGTGGCCGGAAACGGTAAACAACTCCACCGGCTCGCCCAGCAAATCCGCCAGGGGACTTTGCAGCACAAACTGCCAGGTGTCTTCCATGCGGCCCCCGATGTTCGCCTGCAGCTCGAGTACCGGCAGCGCCAAGTCCTCGATCCCCACCGTTATTGCCCGCACCTGAGTTCCCAGTGCCTGGCCGCCCTCACCATGAGCGCTGAACCTGGATCCTGAAAAGCTGGCTTGCAAATTGAGGCCGCTAACGACAGGCCAGTCATCGCCATATTGAAGCTTGAGATCCTGTAGCGGAAACTCCGCGCTAAAAATACCTTCGCCATTTCGAAAAGGAATCTTTTGCAATGGCCCATCGATTACCAGTTTTGCCTCGGGGATGAACCCATCCAGTAATGCGCTGTCCAGCCACAGCACAAGGTTTTCGCTCATGACGCCGGTTGGCAGTAGCCCCGGAATATATGACACATGCAGATCGCTGATTTGTGTGGTCAACTGAATTTGCGGCTCACCGCTCCGGGGCCAGTCGATGCTCGCCGAGGTAACCACCTCCATGGCCTGGTGCCGCATCGTCAGATCCCTTGCCAAAACCCGCAGACCCCCCGCCTGCCGCTGCCACTCCAACTCGCCAGTGACAGAATCGAACAGCTGCGGAGTACGAAACAGCCACGGAGCATCCAGCTCCAGCCCTTGACTGTGCAGGATGATTGTCCCGCCATTGTTTTCGGCGGTCAGCGTTCCCGACAGGCCGCGCACGCCCGGCAGGCCGCGCTGCGCCGACATCGCCAAGCCTTCAAATTCCGTGCTGAACCGGTATTCGCCCGCTCCCTCAGCGCGATCGCTGTAGTTCAACGACAGGTTGCGCAAGCGCCCTGCGGGCCGCAACGCCAGCAACCAATCCTTGATCTGCGTGTCGGGTAGCCAGCCCGCCAGCACCGCGAGCTCCTCGATGCCCACAAAACTGGCGCTAAGGTTTATTTCATGGCCCGCTGCGCCTGGCTCATCGCCGGATTCCGCTGCCGGCAGATCCAGGTAATCGAGCCGAACATCGCTCTTTTCCCAACCCCTGCCTGCCTGCTCAAGTCGAAAACCCCTGGCGGCGGCCGACCAGCCGTTGCCCAGCCTGTCCAATTCGAGCCGGCCGTCTATCGCCTCGTAGGCAATCGATGCCACCGACTCCGGTGCGAGAAATATTCTGGCGTCGGCAAGGTCCGCCCGGACGCTGGCATGCTGCAACTCGCCGCCCTCTACAAATACATGCAAACTTATGTCACCGCTGCCTTCCTCGATCACCCGGTAGCGCTCCGGCGTCAGTTGCGACAGATTCGAAAGGTTTAGCTGGGTCGCCTGAACATGCGCCTGCCACTGCTGGATATCCTGACCGGCAGTGATATCGTGCATTTCCACATGCCAGGAAAGCGACTCACCGAGATCATCGGGCAGTTCGACTCTGCCGTTGATAACGATGTTCTGGCCGTCATTTTCCAGCTGCAATTCGACATCGCGGAAACTCCACGGCCCGAGTTCGTTTTTCAGATCTTCAATGACAAAATCAGTATGCGTGAGTTCGAATATACCGACCGGGAATTCCGTCGCGCGCAGACCCTCTCCGGAACCGGTGCCTGGTGTTTCCAAGCCCTGGATCCGCGTCACACCGTCGCGTGTCCGTTCCAGCCTGATGCTGGCGCCATCCAGAGATACCCGGGTCGCGCTGAATTTTCTGTCCCTGATCAGGGCGATCAGATCGATAGTGACCCCGCCCCTGCGCGCGCGAACCAGCACCGCACCGGTGTCCGGGTCCAGCACTCTTGCATCATAGAAAATCAGCTCCGGCCCATTCAAGCGCAGGCGCGCGTCCACCGAACCAAAACGCACCGGTAAGCCAACGGCGATACTGGCCTTCTCCTCGAGATCGGCGCGATATTCGGGAAGCTGGGCCGCGGCCAGCCGGAACAGGCCAAGCAATATGGCCAGACCGATGACCAATATTGCCACCAGTGTGGCCAGCCAGTTGAATATTCTTCGTCTCAAAGTCATGGCGCAAACAACGGTCTCACATCAACACGACGTCGAACTGGTCCTGCGCATACAGCGATTCGCTTTGCAGCCGAATCGGCTTGCCGGTGAACTGTTCCAGCTCTGCCAGGCTCGCCGATTCCTCGTCGACCAGTAATTCGATGACTTCCGGGCACGCCAGCACCAACAATTCCTGGAAATCGAATTGCCGGTTCTGGCGCAGTATTTCCCGGAATATCTCGTAACATATCGTTTCCGGTGTTTTTAAAAAACCACGACCGTCACAACTTGGACAAGCGTGGCAAAGCACATGTTCAAGGCTCTCCCGGATTCTTTTGCGTGTCATTTCGACCAGGCCAAGCTCGGAAATCGTGCCGATATTGTTTCTCGCGTGGTCCCTGGCCAGTGACTTCTCCAGTGCCTGCAGTACCTGCGAGCGATGCTCCGGTTCGTCCATATCGATAAAATCGAGAATAATGATGCCCCCCAGATTTCTGAGCCGCAGTTGCCGGGCAATCGCAACCGTGGCTTCGAGATTGGTACGGAAAGTCGTCTCCTCGAGATTTCTATGACCGACATAGCCACCGGTGTTGACGTCTATCGTCGTCATCGCCTCGGTCTGATCGATCACCAGGTAACCGCCGGATTTCAACGGTACGGTACGGCCCAGGGATCGCTGGATTTCGTCTTCGATGCTGTACAGGTCAAAAATCGGCCGTTCGTCCGGGTATTCTTCGATGCGCGGCGCCAGTTCGGGAATAAAAGTCGCGGCAAATTCCTTCATCTTGCGCAGGCTGCCGGCAGAGTCTACGCGTATGCGTTCCATATCGTCGCCAAGCAGGTCACGGAGTATCCGCAGCGGCAGATCGAGATCGGCGTGCACGATTTCTCCGGCAGCGCTGCGCGCGTAGTCTTTTTCAACGACATCCCAAAGCCGAAGCAGGTACATCATGTCTGCGCGCAGAGCGTCAAAATCGGCGCCCTCGGCTGCCGTCCTGACAATAAACCCTCCTTTTGGCTGCTCATCCATCATCGTTTCGAGCAGGCTCTTCAGACGCAGTTTCTCTTCCTCGTCCTCGATGCGCGATGAAATGCCGACAGCGTTCCCGCGCGGCAGATAAACCAGGTAACGCGAGGGAAAGGTGACGAAAGTCGTCAGCCTTGCCCCTTTGCTGCCGAGTGGATCCTTTAGCACCTGTACCAGCAACTCCTGGCCTTCGCTGACCCGCCTGCGGATATCCTCCGCGCGCGCGTCCCCATTGCCGTCATCCTGGCGGCCGCTGGCTATGTCCGATACATGCAGGAACCCGGTCCGCGCAAGACCGAGGTCGACAAACGCCGCCTGCATACCCGGCAGAACCCGTGAGACCCGTCCTTTATAGATATTTCCGATCAGCCCGCGACGGCTCGCACGCTCGATATAGACCTCCTGCACCAGCCCGTTTTCAACGACGGCGGCACGCGTTTCGCGTGGGGAGACATTGACCAGGATTTCCTTAGGCATGATTCACCGGCCCATGCTGCAAAGCCCAGCCGATGCCAGCCTGCTCAAGCAATTCCACGGTTTCGTATAGCGGCAAGCCCATCACGCCGCTGTAACTGCCGGTGAGGCTTTTGATGAAGCCGGCGGCGTAGCCCTGGATGGCGTAACCGCCTGCTTTGCCCGCGGGTTCACCGGTTTGCCAATAGCGTTCGATCAGCGCTTCGCTGAGCGGCCGGATTGTCACCTCGCTGACGCTGAGACGGGTGTCGGTTTTGCCATCGACGGCCATGGCGACCGCAGTAAAAACCTGGTGGCCTTTGCCGGACAAGGCCTGCAGCATTTCCAGGGCATCCTCCCGGTTCGCCGGCTTGCCAAAAATCCGCCCACCCAAAACGACCGTGGTATCGGCAGCCAGCACGGCGGAATTTTCTTGTCCGACGCTGCCGGCAACATCTCGCGCCTTTTCGATGGCCAGACGCTCGACATAGACGGCTGGTTTCTCACCGTCGAGGACGGCTTCATCCACAGCGGCCACCCGACAGGAAAAATCCACGCCGATCTGTCTCAGCAGTTGCTTACGGCGCACTGAGCGCGACGCCAGGTACAGGTATTTGGCAGACATTCGGCCAGTTTGTGGCATCGCAGCGGAGGTGGCAAGCCGTCCGTCAGGCGCGGTGGTAGGGGTGGTTATGCAGCAAGCTCCAGGCTCGATAGATTTGCTCGGCCAGCAACACCCGAACCATCCCATGGGGCAAGGTCAGTGCGGACAAGGACAGCTTGAATTCGGCTTTTTGCAAACAGGCAGCGGACAAACCGTCCGGACCGCCAATCAACAAGGCGACATTCCGCCCGTCCTGGCGCCATTCCTCGAGACATTTGGCCAGCCCCTCGGTATCCAGCGATTTACCGGTGACCTCAAGGGCGACTACGCGATCGCCGGCCGGTACCTGGCGAAGCATGCGCTCGCCCTCGGCCTTCTTGGCCCGGTCACTGGAGGACCGCCGGGTGCGCAAGCCCAGCGGGATTTCCACCAGTTCCAGCCGGCAGTCACCGCCCAGGCGGCGCGCATACTCCTGGTAACCTTGTTCAACCCATGCCGGCATGCGGGTTCCGGCAGCGATCAGCGTCAGACGCATGGTGCAGCGCCGATCTAGAGACTGGACTGGCCGGCACGCCTGGCCACATCGCTGATTTTCCAGAGTTTCTCCAGGTTATAGAAATCTCTCACCTTCGGCAGCATCACATGCACCAGCACATCGTTCAGATCAACCAGGATCCAGTCGCCTTGTTGTTCGCCTTCCACGCCCAGGGGTTGGTGCCCGCTTTCCTTGGCTTTCATGACCACGTCATCGGCCAGCGAGCGCACGTGGCGACTGGATGTTCCGCTGACGATCACCATGGCGTCGGTGATGGTTGTCATGTCGCTGACATCCAGGATTTCGATATCTTGCCCTTTCAGGTCCTCAAGCGCCTCTACCACAAGGTCGATCAGGTTTTTGGTTTCCATGCAGCTCCTCGGTTTGTACAAACTGGTTCAGCCAGTGCTTTTCACTGGCGTCGATTCGCAATAGCAGCCGGTATCCGCGATTAGTTGCCGGACAGCGTCCGGCATCAAAAAGCGTGGGTCGCCGCCACTGGCGACCAGCTTTCTCAATCCGGAAGAAGAAATTTCCAGCTGAGTTACGGCGTGTATGTAAATTGACCCGGCCAGCGAGTCGTGCAGCTCGCCGACCCGCGCGGTACCACGATCAACCAGCAACTCGCCCAGCGGTCCCAGGCCTGGCGCGCGCCAGCCGGGCCGGTGGGCAACGACGACATGGGCCAGGTGAAGAATCTCACGCCACTGATACCACTTCGGCAAGCTGAGAAATACGTCCATGCCGACGATCAGGCACAGCGAGCGGCCGGGAAACTCAGCGCGCAATTCGCTGAGCGTATCGACCGAGTAGGACGGGCCCTGCCGCCTGATTTCGCGGTCATCGACCACAAAGCCATGCTGCGCCTCGGTCGCGGCCGTGACCATGGCCAGGCGATGCTCCGCGCTGGCGACTGCCGCCTCGCGGTGCGGTGGTACGCCGCATGGCATAAAGCGAAGTTCGGTCAGGCGCAATGCTTCGACCAGCTCGAACGCCGTACGCAGGTGCCCGTAATGGATCGGGTCGAAGGTGCCGCCAAAAATTCCGATCGGGTTCATGCCGCGGTCCCGACCTGTTTACCCGCCATCGTGCTGACGATAACGGCGAACTGGGCCCAGGCGTCGCCCGGGAGCTGACCCTTGCACATCGCATCCGCGCGGGTCGTTGCCATCAGCAATTGCCGGCACTTGTCGACGCCAAGCCGGCGGGCCCCCGGTTCCAATTGCCGGATCCTGAACGGCGCCATTTTTGCTCCGCTCCCCGGTGGCGCACCCGCGATCCGGCAAAGATCGATGATGTCGCGGGCCAGTGCCCAGCACACGATCTGCGGCGCCAGGTACTCTTCTTTCAGGCCATACAACACCCGCAGGGCGCGATCCGCCCTGCCGGCCAGCGCAGCCCCGGTCAGCTGGAATACATCGAAGCGGGCGCTGTCGGTTACCGCCTCGCTGACCGCTCTTTCGTCGACCGGACCCGAGCCACGCAACAACAACAGTTTCTGAATTTCCTGCGCTGCGGCCACCAGGTTTCCTTCGACACGGTCCGCCAACAAGCGCACCGCCGCGTTGTCCGGCTGGAGACCCGCCTGCTGCATACGGTCACGGACCCACTGCTGCATCATCTCGGGTTTTGGCGTCCAGGCGTCGATCCGCCGGCCGGCAGCGGTTAACGCCTTGGCCCAGGCAGCCTTCCTCAGCTCGGAGCGCTGCGCAGCGGAGGCGATAACCAGGAGAACGTCATGTTCGGGGGGGTCTGCCGCAATCTCCCGGAGTACGCGGCTGCCGATGGCCCCGGGCTTGCCGCCGGGGATGTGCATCTCGATCAGTTGCCGGTCACCGAACAGTGACATGTTGTCGCCACTGGCGGCCAGTTCCTGCCAGTCAAAATCATCGGTTGCAAAAAAGGTCTTGCGGATTGCGCCGGCAGCCCGCTGTCTGATGGCATCGACGGCTTCCTGGACCAACAACGGGTCATCCCCCGCGATCAGGTAGACAGGGTGCAAGGGTTCCATTTGTTCGGGGCTGTGCTGGTTATCGGTAGTCACTAAGGAATCTGTGTGCCTCGCCCGGGTGCAGCGAAGCGACTCTCAGGGCGGGCCAGTGGTTGTGCGGTTATTGTCATTGCCGGCATCACAGCGGCTGCATCCTGTCTCCACGCCAGGCCGGGCAAGCCTTTGGTTTCGTTGGTTTCATCATAACCGCGCGCTGCCGCGGCTGCCACCTTGATAAAAAGCCTGTCCCGGTCGAGCAGGCGACTTTTGCGACAATCGCCCCAATATCCACCTGGCACACAGCGTCGCCGGTTGAGCATCGATCAGGTCGATCCATTGCCGATAGAATTGAGCGAACGCAGCACTCGCCTGACCAGGTCCTGGGCCAGCGCCTCACGCAGGATTTCCTCCTCCTGGCGTTTGGCGAGCACGGTGGTCTGGTCGTAGGTGTAATCCCGCTCGACCGATATCACTTGCAAAGGCAACAGCTCACCGTCGTTCGACCTGACCCGATAGCTGACTGCATAAAACACTTGAAACTCGAGCGGCTGATTTTGGGCGGAAATGGTGACCAGCCGTTGCCCGGTATCGTCCCGGCTGATCACCAGCGTGGCCGTGGCCTGTGTCGGGTCGTTGGTCAGCGTGATGCCGGCGTCGACCAGCGCGCGGCGCAGCTGGCGATAGAACAGGCTGTAATGGTCACCGGCCTGCACGTAGGTTAACTGCATCTCCGCCGGCAACCGGTCGTACCTTTGCAACTGGTATCCGCAGCCAGCCAGCAACAGGCACACGCACGAGATCATCAGCCTAGACGACGACATTGACCAATCTTCCCGGCACCACAATCAACTTGCGAACCTTTTTGTCACCTACGAATCGTTGAACTATCTTGTCAGCCAGTGCCAGCCGTTCGATCAGCTCGCGATCGGCATTGGCCGCCACTGAGATTCGCGACCGGAGCTTGCCGTTTACCTGGATCACAATTTCCAGCATGTCCTGCGCTCTCGCGGCCTCGTCCACAGCCGGCCAGCGCACATCGATCACCGCCTGCGCATGACCCAGCTCCTGCCAGAGCCGGTGGCAAACATGCGGAACGATCGGCGACAGCAACAGGCAAGCCGCCTCCAGCGCCTCCTGAGTGACCGCCCTGCCCTGGACACTATGGTCTGCTGATTTCGATACATGGTTGAGTAGCTCCATGACCGCGGCAATCGCCGTATTGAAGGTAAAGCGGCGGCCGATATCGTCGCCGACCTTGGCAATCGTATCGTGCGTCTGGCGCCTGAGCTCTTTTTGCCCGGCATTCAACGCTGCGACATCCAGATCCTCTACCGTACCTTCACGGACATGCCGATACACCAGCTTCCACAGGCGCTTGAGAAAACGAAATGCCCCGTGGACGCCCTCATCCGACCAGTCCAGCGTTTGTTCCGGCGGTGATGCGAACATCATGAACAACCTGACCGTATCGGCGCCGAAACGGTCGATCATTCCTTGTGGATCGACGGTGTTGCCCTTGGACTTGGACATCTTCGCGCCATCTTTCAACACCATGCCCTGGGTCAGCAAACGGGCAAATGGCTCACCGCTTTTGATCAGCCCGAGATCGCGCATGGCCTTCTGGAAAAAGCGGGCATACAACAGGTGCAGAATCGCATGTTCGATGCCGCCGATGTACTGATCCACCGGCAGCCAGTAATCGGCACGCCGATCCAGCATCGCGTCCTTGCAGTCGTGGCTGGCGAAACGGGCGAAATACCAGGACGATTCGAAGAAAGTATCGAAAGTATCCGTCTCCCGCCTCGCCTCGCCGCCGCAGCCGGGACAAGGAACCTGGTAAAACTCCGCCATGTGCCGGAGCGGCGAACCCTCGCCGGTTACCGCCACGTCCTCGGGCAATATCACCGGTAACTGGTCTTCGGGAACCGGCACGTCGCCGCACTCTTCACAGTAAATCATCGGGATCGGCGCACCCCAATACCTTTGCCTGGAAACACCCCAGTCGCGCAGCCGGTAATTCGTCCGCCGGCCACCGATGCCGTTCTCGGCAAAATGCTCGGCCATGGCATCGAAAGCCTGCTGACTGCTCATGCCGGTATAGCTGTCCGAGTTGACCAGCGTGCCATAAGCGATGTTGGCGCCTGTTGAAAGATCGACTTCGCTGCCGTCATCCGGTTCGATGACCTGCACGATCGGCAGTCCGTATTTCGTGGCAAATTCCCAGTCACGGTGATCGTGGCCCGGCACCGCCATGACCGCACCCGTGCCATAAGTCATCAGGACGAAGTTGGCTGTCCACACGGGAATCTTGTTACCGGTCACCGGGTGGATTGCGTCCAGACCTAACGCCATGCCTTCTTTTTCCATGGTCTCGAGATCGGCTTCGGCGGTAACGGTGCTGCGGCATTTGTCGAGAAACGCCGCCAGTTCCGGGTTGCCGGCCGCGGCCTTGATCGCCAGCGGGTGCCCGGCGGCAACTGCCATATAGCTGACGCCCATCAAGGTATCGGGGCGGGTGGTGAATACGCTCAGCGGTTCTGCCTCGCCGGCGACCGGGAAGCTGATATCCAGCCCTTGGGATCGTCCGATCCAGTTTTGCTGCATGGTACGAACCGCTTCCGGCCAGTGCTCCAGGCGATCGAGTTCCGCCAGCAACTCGTCCGCATACGCGGTAATACGCATGAACCACTGCGGGATTTCGCGGCGCTCGACCAGCGCCCCGGACCGCCAGCCACGGCCGTCTATGACTTGCTCGTTGGCGAGCACGGTCTGGTCAACCGGGTCCCAGTTGACCGCCGCGTTTTTCTTGTACACCAAACCCTTTTTATACAATTGCACGAACAACCACTGCTCCCAGCGGTAGTAATCCGGTTTGCAGGTCGTCAGTTCGCGATTCCAGTCATAGGCAAAACCAAGTGCCCGCAACTGTTCCTGCATGTATGCGATGTTCTGGTAGGTCCATTTTGCAGGCGGCACTTTGTTCTGTATCGCCGCGTTTTCAGCCGGCATGCCGAAGGCGTCAAAGCCGATCGGCTGCATCACGTTACGCCCCTGCATGCGCTGGTAGCGGCTGATGACATCGCCAATGGTGTAATTCCGGACATGCCCCATGTGCAACCGTCCGCTGGGGTAGGGAAACATGCTCAGGCAATAAAATTTTTCGCCATCCGCGTCTTCGCGGGCAGCAAAACTCGCGTGCTCGTCCCACCAGGCCTGCGCCTGTGCTTCGATCGGTTTTGGCAGGTAATTCTCTTCCATGGGTTCTGCGCCTATTGCTCCCGGCAGCCCGTTGTATCGAGCGCGCAAGGATACCGTAGCCGAAGCGGTGGCGACACTATCGTGACCGCCAGGTCCGCCGGTACAGCAGTAGCGCGACCAGCGATGTCAGAACCGTCACCAGCAGCGGCCAGTTGCCGAAACGCACATACAAGGTCTCACCGGACAACGGCTGAACCGTGGCGTCGATCACGGCCGGCACAAACTGCCGCGACACTTCGAGCAGTTCGCCGCGCGAGCCGATCACGGCGGAAATCCCGTTGTTGGTCGCCCTGAGCAGGTAACGCCGCGCTTCCATCGCGCGCATGCGGGCAATCTGCAAGTGCTGATGCGGCGCGATGGTATCGCCAAACCAGGCATCGTTGCTGACATTTACCAGCAACGCCGCGGCCGGTAAAAATACCCGTTGCTCGGCGCCATAGGCGATTTCGTAACAAATGCTGGGCGCCACTTTAATGCCGTTGACCAGCATCGGCGGCTGGTCGTCCCGCCCCGCTTCGAAATCCGTGTAGGGCAGGTTTTGCAAGCGCATCCAGCGGCGAACGAATTCAGGCACCGGGAAAAACTCACCGAAAGGCACCAGGTGGCGTTTGTAATAAATCTCCACCTGCGGTCCGAGACCCAGCAGCGTATTGCGGTATGCCCCACTGTCGGGTTCGAAGTCGATGATCCCCAGCAACAGCGTATTGCCTTGTTCCAGCATGCGTTTGCGCAATGTCATCAGATAGCCGTCAACCTGGGCGATCAGCGCGGGGATGGCTGCCTCCGGCCAGATCACCAGGTCGCTGTCCCAGTGCCCATCGGTCATCGACACGTACAAATCCTGGGTCGGCACCAGCATCTCGGGCAGCCATTTCTGTTCCTGCGGAATCGCAGCCTGCACGATGGTGACCGATATCTGGTCACCGGCATCCGCAGTCCATTGAACACGCCCGAGCAAGGCGGCGGCCGACCAGAGCACAACGATTACCGCAGCGCCGAGTATTTTCTGGCGCCGCTGGCCCAGCAGCATGGCGAGCAGGCCGCCGCTAACCACCGCCACGGCCAGGCTGACCCCGTATACACCCAATACCGGCGCCAGCGCGCCCAGCCAGGTATCGGTCTGGCTGTATCCCAGGCCCAGCCACGGAAAGCCGGTCAGAAACCAGCCACGCCACCACTCCATCAAAATCCAGGTGAAGGGCAATCCGACCAGCCAGCCGAGCGGACCACGCTGCAGTCTCCCGCGGACGACCAGGTAACCGAGCAATGCGTGATACAAGCCCATGATCGCGACCAGCCCAAGCATCAGCAACAGAGCCAGCGCCAGCGGCGCTTTCCCCAGGACATGGATCGAGTGGTAAAGCCAGTAGGTGCCCGCAAGGAAAACGCCGGCGCCGAACAGGAAGCCTTTGCGTGCCGCCTGCCTCGCATCGTCGGTCTGCCAGCAGAGAAACAAGACGCCCAGGCAAAGCGGCGCCAGCGGCCACCATTGCAACGGCGCGAATGCCATCGGCAACAGCAAGCCCGAGACCGACGCTGCCAGGTCCCCCCGGCGACCGCGCGACCATCCGATCAAAGGGCGGCCAACCCCGTGCTACTGGTCTTTTTCCACACCGGGGATGTCCTTTCCGCTGACCGTTACCTGGAGAGTATCTATGCGACGACGGCCCGCGCGAGTCACTTTGAACGCGAAACCGTCAATGGTGACGGTTTCGTCGCGCCCGGGCAGTTTGCCCATTTCGCTGAGGATCAGGCCGCCGACAGTGCCATAGTCTTCATCGCTGAATTCGCTGCCAAAGTACTCGTTGAAATCATCGATACGGGTCAGCGCGTGCACGCTGAACTGGGTCGCACTGTCGCGCTGAATAAAAATGTCTTCCTCGATATCGTGCTCGTCGTCGATATCGCCGACGATCTGCTCGAGCACGTCCTCGATGGTCAGTAGACCCGCCACTCCGCCGTATTCATCGACGACGATCGCCATGTGATTGTGGCTGGCGCGAAATTCCTTGAGCAGGGATTTCAGGCGCTTGCTTTCAGGGATGAATACCGCAGCGCGCATATACTCACGCATATCGAACGCGCTGTTGCCGCCATCGGCAAAATAGCGCAGCAAATCTTTTGCCATCAGGATACCGGCGACCTCGTCGCGGTAATCGCCGATAACGGGAAAACGCGAGTGGCCGGATTCGATGATAATCGGCAATATGTCGCGCGCATCGGCATCGTGCTCCACGACCACCATTAGCGAGCGCGGGACCATGATTTCGCGGACATGGGTGTCGGAAACTTCGAATACGCCTTCCAGCATCGCCTGTTCATCAGCATCAAACAGGCCTTTCTTGCTGGCCCTCCGAAGATACTCGACAACTTCTGCGCGATCCTTCGGAGCGGCGCCGAACCGTTGCCTGATCCGGCTCAGCCAGCGGCGCTGCCGCGGACCGTTAGTACTTGGAGGCTGGTCGTCGGACATAGCTCAGTCTACCACGGTAACCGGCCCTGGCTAAGCATGGTGCAGCCAAACTGGCTGGCGTTAGCCGGGATGCTCATAAGGATCCGGGTAACCGATCGAGGCCAGGATGGCGGTTTCCAGGGCTTCCATTTTGGCTGTCTCGTCCGCCTGCTGATGATCGTGCCCCAGCAAATGCAAAACGCCATGGATAACCAGGTGGGCCCAGTGCGCATGCGAGTCCTTGCCCTGCGCCGCCGCCTCGCGCTCGAGTAGCGGCGCGCAGATTACCAGGTCGCCCAGCAATGGATGGTCAACCCCCCCCGGCAGATCGGCCGGGAACGACAACACGTTGGTCGGCCGGTCCTGGCTCCGGTATTTCTTGTTCATGGCCTGGCTTTCAGGTTCACCGACGATACGAATGGTAATTTCATGTTCCCCGCGGCGCCGCTGCAAGGCAGCGCTGACCCAGGCGTGCAACTGCTTCTCACCGGGTACCGTTGCCAAATCGCAAAGCACCTGCACGGCAAGCTCGACACCTGGCCCGGGCAAGGCGTCAGTCCTCTTCGTCGTGTTTCGCATAGGCCTCGACTATGGCTTGCACCAGCGGATGGCGAACCACATCCTGCGCGTCGAAGCGGGAGAAACTGACGCGTTTGACCCTGGACAGGATGCGCACGACCTGGTTGAGTCCCGATTCCTGCCCGCGCGGCAGATCGGTCTGGGTGATGTCGCCGGTCACCACCGCACGCGACCCGAAACCGATGCGGGTCAGAAACATTTTCATTTGCTCGGCACTGGTGTTCTGTGCTTCGTCCAGGATCACAAAGCTCTCGCTCAGCGACCGCCCGCGCATGAACGCCAGTGGCGCCACTTCGATAATACTTTTTTCCACCAGCCGGGCGACCCGCTCAAAGCCCAGCATTTCATACAGGGCGTCGTACATCGGCCGCAGATAAGGATCGATCTTCTGCATCAGGTCCCCGGGCAGGAACCCGAGTCGCTCGCCGGCTTCCACCGCCGGCCTGACCAGGATGATGCGGCGAACCTCTTCCTGCTCCAGCGCTTCGATCGCGCGCGCCACCGCCAGGTAGGTCTTGCCCGTACCGGCCGGACCGATACCAAAAGTCAGGTCGCTGCTGCGCATGTTGTGCAGGTAGGTGAGCTGGTTGCGGCCGCGGCAACGGATCACCTTGCGGCGCGTGCGCACTTCTCCATTGAGCGTGCTGTCTTCGTCAACCGGCGTCATGCCGGCTTCGCGCAGCGCCATGTGGACACTCTCGGGATCCAGGTCTTCATCGCCCGCCTGCCGGTAGAGTTGCGTCAAAACCGTGCCCGCGGTCTCTATGTTCTGCGGGTCGCCGGCGATGTTGAAGTGGTTTCCCCTGGCGCTGACATCCACGCCGAAATGCTTCTCGATCAGCTTCAGGTGCTGGTCGAACTGGCCACACAGCCGGGCCAGCCGTTGGTTGTCGGCGGGTTCCATTGTCAGTTCCAGCAATCGTTCGCTCATTCAGGCAACGCGGCGCTCGATTTCGAGGCGGCCGCGCAGGGAATTCGGCAGCGCCTCGGTGATAACTACGTCGGCGAACTGATTGATCAGCGACCGGTCGCCGTCAAAATTCACCCAGCGATTGTTTTCCGTGCGGCCTGACAGCTGGCGGGGGTTCTTCGGCGATGGCTTTTCGACCAGCACCCGCTGCACCGTGCCCACCATCGCGCGGCTGATTTCCTGCGCCTGCTGGTTGATCCGCTGTTGGAGCACAACCAAGCGCCGCTGCTTTTCTTCAGCGCTGCATTCATCGGCGTATGCGGCGGCCGGCGTGCCGGGTCTAGCCGAGTAAATAAAACTGAAGGACTGGTCGAAACCGACATCGGCGATCAGCTGCATGGTGGCGGCAAAATCCCGCTCGGTCTCGCCGGGAAAGCCGACGATAAAATCCGACGAAATCGAGATACCCGGCCGTACCTTGCGCAGGCGCCTGATCTTTTGCTTGTATTCGAGCGTCGTGTGGCCGCGCTTCATCAGGGCGAGGATGCGATCCGAGCCGCTTTGCACCGGCAGGTGCAGGAAATTGACCAGCTTGGGAATCTCGGCATAGGCTGCGATCAAGCTGTCGCTAAACTCTACCGGGTGTGAAGTCGTAAAGCGGATCCGCTCGACACCGCCGATCGCCGCGACAAAATGAATCAAGGTTGCGAGATCCGCCTCGATGCCGTCGTTCATCGGCCCACGATAGGCGTTGACGTTCTGCCCGAGCAAGTTGATGTCCCGCACACCCTGCTCGGCAAGCTGCACGACCTCGGCGATGATGTCATCGAACGGGCGGCTAAATTCCTCGCCGCGGGTATAGGGTACGACGCAAAAGGTGCAATACTTGCTGCATCCTTCCATCACCGAAACGAATGCCGTTGCCCCGTCGGCGCGCGGTTGCGGCAGGGCATCGAATTTCTCGATCTCCGGGAAACTGATATCGACCTGGCCTTCACCGGTCGCGCGCAATTTATCGACCATCGCCGGCAGACGGTGCAGTGTCTGTGGGCCAAAAACCAGATCGACATAGGGGGCGCGCCGGCGGATGGCCTCCCCTTCCTGTGAAGCCACGCAACCACCGACACCGATGACCAGCCCGGGCCGGTCTTTTTTCCATTTCTTCCAGCGGCCCAGTTGCGAAAACACCTTTTCCTGGGCCTTTTCGCGGATCGAACAGGTATTGAGCAACAGGATGTCCGCCTGTTCCGGGTCGTCAGTCAATTCCAGGCCGTGCGACTCCCTGAGTACATCCGCCATTTTGTCGGAGTCGTACTCATTCATCTGGCAACCAAAAGTCTTGATATAGAGTTTTCCTGGCATCGTGCTGACAAAGACCGGCCAAGCTGGCCTGTTAAAAGATCTAAGTTACTATTTTTCCTTGCGTTTTTCCAGCGCCACGCAACAAACCCTGACTAACGGATGTAGCCGAGGCTTTCCAGCTTGATCAGGATCTGGTGCGCGGCATTGTCCGGTGAAATATGCTGGGTATCGATGTCGACCTCCGGAGTCTTGGGTTTTTCGTATGGATCGGAAATACCCGTGAATTCCTTGATGATGCCTGCCCGCGCCTTCGCATAGAGACCTTTCCGGTCGCGTTGCTCGCAGACTTCCAGGGACGTCGAAACATACACCTCGATAAAGCCGCCGTATTGCTCAATCGACTCCCTGACCTTGCGTCGCGTAGCCGAATAAGGCGCGATCGGCGCACAGATTGCGATACCGCCGTTCTTGACGATCTCGCTGGCGACGAAGCCAATGCGCAGAATGTTCAGGTCGCGGTGCTCGCGCGAGAAACCCAGTTCGCTCGACAGGTTTTTCCTGACGATATCGCCATCCAGCAGCGTGACCGGGCGGCCACCCATTTCCATCAGTTTGGTCATCAGCGCGTTGGCTATCGTTGACTTCCCTGAGCCCGACAGACCGGTAAAAAACACCGCCATCCCTTGATTGTGACGAGCCGGATGGGTCTTGCGCAACTCCTCCACGACATCGCCATAAGAAAACCAGTCAGGTATATCCAGACCTTCCTGTAACCGCCGGCGAAACTCGGTACCGGAAATATTCAGCACCGTCTGCTCTTCGGTCGTTTCATCGGCCGGGATGTACTGGGCCTTTTCCTGGACATAGACCATCATCTTGAACGGCACCATTTCGATGCCGATTTCATCGGCGTATTGCTCGATCAGATCCTGCGCATCGTATGGACCGTAAAAAGGCTGGTCATTCGAATCGTTACCGGGACCGGCATGGTCGCGACCCACAATAAAATGCGTGCAACCGAAATTCTTCCGGATCAAAGCATGCCACACGGCTTCGCGCGGGCCGCCCATACGCATCGCCAGCGGCAACAGGCTGAGCGCCGTGGTCTGCTCCGGATATTGACTGAGTATGTGCTCGTAACAACGGACCCGCGTGAAATGATCGATATCGCCTGCCTTGGTCATGCCGACAACCGGGTGGATCAGCAGATTGGCTTCGACATCGCGCGCCGCGCGAAAAGTCAGCTCCTGGTGGGCGCGGTGCATGGGATTGCGGGTCTGGAACGCGACGATTTTCCGCCAGCCCATTTTTTCGAATCGCCGCCGGAGCTCGGTGGGCGTTTCCCTGAGATGTTTGAAATCGTAATGCTCCGGAGATTCGATGCCGACCAGGCGACCACCCAGATAAACCGGGTGCGCAATATGATTGAGGTAATGGACCGCCGGGTGTTTATCGTCTGTCGTGCCAAGGACCGCTTTGGCTTCGGCGGCTTTGTCCGCCTGCCAGATATCGTCGATCGCCAGCGTGGCGATCAGCACGCCTTCGTGGTCGCGCAGGGCGATCTCGTCGCCTGCGACCAGTTCGCCGGCGAACTGCTCACTGACATCCAGCGTGATCGGCATCGGCCACAGCGTACCGTCGGCCAGGCGCATGTCCTTCAGCACCGAGTCGTAATCGGCCTGGTTCAGAAATCCTTCCAGCGGGGAAAACGCGCCACAAAGCAGCAGCTCGATATCGCACAATTGCCGGTCGCTCAAGTCCCAGGATTTTAGGTTGCGCGCTTTTTCTTGCGCACCCTCGCGTTGTTCATCGGGCAGGTAAAGAATTTTCAGTTCTCCGCCATGCGGAGCGATTAATTTTGACATGTTGTAACTCAAGTTGTGATCTAAAAAAAACGGGTTGGGGAAAAACAATCGGCGCACCCACGGTGCGCCGATCAGTTCTGATACTCTGCGGCCGCCGCACAGGCGCGACCTCGGTACCTGTTAAAAAGGAATATCGTCGTCAAACTGGTCATTGGCCGGTGCCGGAGCCCCGCCAGCGCTGGCAGCCATCGCCGGTGCGCCCGCACCCTGCCGGCCACCGAGCATTTCCATTTCGCGGGCCACGATCTCGGTGGTGTACCGGTCACGGCCATCCTTGTCCTGCCACTTGCGGGTGCGCAGCCCACCCTCGATATAGACCTGCGAGCCCTTGCGCAGATATTCGGATGCAATCTCGGCCAGGCGGCCGAAGAAAACGACCTTGTGCCACTCGGTGCGTTCTTTTTGATCGCCGGTCTGCTTGTCTTTCCACGATTCGCTGGTCGCGACACTGATGTTGGTGACATAGGCGCCGCTGGGCATCGCCCGCGTTTCCGGGTCTGAGCCAAGGTTGCCGATCAGTATGACTTTGTTGATTCCGCGGGCCATGTTTGCTCCGTATTGTTTGGGTGGGTTGCGCTAAGCACGGGTTGCGTATTGTATGCGTTCAGCCGCTTTTTAGCACCCGGTAATTGGCCTCGAAGAGCCGGATATTCAGTATTTTGCCCAGCAGCCCCCACGCGGCAAGCAAGCCCGCCCCGACCGCGTAAACCATGGCGGTGCCGCCGCTGCTCATGACCACGCCCGCCAATACGCCGCCGGCGAAGGCGCCGAGGAACTGGCTGGTGGCATAGATGCCTAACGCCGCGCCGCGATTTTCCGCCGCCGCCAGTATCGACAGCAAGGCCGGCATCCGCGCCTCGAGAAAATTGAAGCCGGCGAAAAACAGGATCAGACCGACACCGATTCCAGTCAGCCCGCCCAGGCCCGTGTACAAGACCAACTGGCCGCCAACGACCAATAGCACCGCTGCCGTCAGCGCGCCGGCACCGCCGGTCCGACTGTGGCGCTCGGCAAGCAAGATCATCGGTACGGTTCCCAGCAAGGACAACAGCAGCGACGTCAGATATAACTTCCAGTGCTGATCGACGGCGAAACCCAACTCGTCCCTGAGCATCAGCGGCAACGCAACAAACAAGCCGGTCAGCGCCAGGTGGAGCACAAAAACACCGCCATACAGCAGCCGCAGCCTGCGGTCGGCGAGACCATCGGCCAGGTTGCCGGATTCAGCGAGCTGCCGCGGAACCGCCGGCACCCCGAAGCCAACCAGCAGCATCGCCACGACCCCGAGTATCGCCGCCAGCCAGAACAAGCCGGCGACACCCCACAGGTTTGCGAGCACCGGTCCGAGCATCAGCGACAACATGAAAGAACCGCCGATGGTGACCCCGACGATCGCCATCGAGCGGGTTCGAAACTCGATGCGCGTGTGATCGGCCAGCCAGGCGGTGACCGCAGCCGATATCGCACCAGCGCCTTGCAGCGCCCTACCCGCGATCAGCACCAGCATGGTATCGGCACGCGCGGCGATAATGCTGCCGGCAATAAAAATCAACAAGCCTAAAATGATGACCGGCTTGCGCCCGATCCGGTCCGACAAGACACCGAACGGAACCTGCAGCGTGGCCTGGGTAATGCCATAAGCGCCGACCGCCAAACCGATCAGCAGCGGCGTCGCACCCGGCAAATCGGCCGCGTACAGGGCCAGCACCGGCAACAGCAAGAACAGGCCCAGCATGCGCACGCCATAGACACCGGCCAGCACCGCGGTTACCCGCCGTTCAAGTGAATTCAGGCCATTGCCTTGTGCGCCGTCCATCAAAAGCCGCTCCCTTTGCCCCGCGAATCCAAAGCGGCGTATATTAGCAGGTTGACTCGTCAATACAGCGGACCATGAAAAAGATCAGCATCCGGGGCGCCCGCACCCACAATCTGAAAAACCTGGACCTGGAACTGCCACGGGAAAGGTTGATCGTGCTCACCGGCCTGTCCGGTTCGGGCAAGTCTTCGCTGGCGTTCGACACCATATACGCCGAGGGTCAGCGGCGTTACGTCGAGTCGCTGTCCACTTATGCGCGGCAATTCCTGTCGATAATGGAAAAACCGGATGTCGACCATATAGAAGGTCTGTCGCCGGCCATTTCCATCGAGCAAAAAGCCACCTCACACAACCCGCGCTCCACGGTCGGCACGGTCACCGAGATCTACGATTACCTGCGGCTGCTGTATGCGCGTGCCGGCATTCCGCGTTGCCCCGACCACGGCGGTGACCTGGAGGCGCAGACCATCAGCCAGATGGTGGACACGGTCATGGGGCTGGATGAAGGCAACCGGCTGATGTTGCTGGCCCCGGTGGTCCAGGAGCGCAAGGGCGAACATATTCAGCTGTTGCGCGAGATCCGCCGCCAGGGTTTTATCCGCGCGCGGATCGATGGCGAGATTTGCGAACTCGAGCACGCACCGAAACTGGATCTGAAACGCAGACACACGATCGAGGTGATTGTCGATCGCTTCAAGGTGCGCGCCGATATCAACCTGCGCCTGGCGGAATCATTCGAGACCGCACTGCAACTGACCGAGGGCGTGGCCCGGATCGCCTGGATGGACAACGCGGACAAAACCGAACTGGTTTTTTCGGACCGCTTTGCCTGCAAGGTCTGCGGTTACAGCCTGAGCGAGCTCGAACCGCGCCTGTTTTCTTTCAATAACCCGAGCGGTGCCTGCCCGGACTGCGACGGCCTCGGGATCAAGCAGTTTTTCGATGCCGGCCGCGTGGTCCTGCACAACAACCTGAGCCTGGCGGGCGGTGCGATCCGCGGCTGGGATCGGCGCAATGCCTATTACTTCCAGATGATCCAGTCACTGGCGAGACACTTCCTGTTCGATATCGAGTCACCGTTCGAGGATCTGCCCGACGATATCCGCGAGATCATTCTTTATGGCAGCGGCAAGGAAAAAATCGATTTCCAGTATCTCGACGGCCGCGGCGGCCACCTCAGGCGGCGGCATGTTTTCGAGGGCATTATTCCAAACATGCAGCGACGCTACCGCGAAACCGAATCCAGCATGGTGCGCGAAGAACTCGCCAAGTACATGTCCAGCCAGCCATGCCCGGAATGCGAGGGCAAAAGGCTCAACCGTGCCGCCCGCAATGTTTTTGTCGCGGAAAAAACCCTGTCGGAAATCACCTCGATGGCGGTCGGCCAGGCACGGAAGTTTTTTGCAGGCATGACATTGCAGGGTTGGCGTGGAGAAATTGCGGCCAAGGTGGTCAAGGAAGTCGGCGAAAGACTGCGCTTCCTTGCCGATGTCGGTCTCGATTACCTGACGCTGGACCGCAGCGCCGAGACCCTGTCGGGTGGCGAAGCGCAGCGTATCCGGCTGGCCAGCCAGATTGGTTCGGGCCTGGTCGGGGTCATGTACATCCTCGACGAACCTTCGATCGGCCTGCACCAGCGCGATAACAAGCGCCTGCTGCGCACGCTGTTTCACCTGCGCGACCTGGGCAACACCGTGATCGTGGTCGAACACGACGAGGAGACGATCCTGGCAGCCGATCACGTGGTCGACCTGGGCCCTGGCGCCGGCGTCCACGGCGGGCAGATTGTCGCCCAGGGCAGCCCGCGGGAAATACAGGCACAGGCCGAGTCGCTCACCGGCCAGTACCTGTCCGGCCGGCGCAGCATACCGATGCCGCTGATGCGCGCACCCAAAGACGACAAGCGGGTACTTTCAATCCGGGGAGCACGCGGCAACAACCTGAAAAAAATCGATGTGGATATTCCGATCGGACTGATGACCTGCGTGACCGGGGTTTCCGGATCCGGCAAATCCACGCTGATCAACAGCACGCTGTACGAAGCGGTGGCCGATCGCATCAATCCCTCCTCGCACAACCCGGCGCCGAACGATGGCGTAGACGGCCTCGAGCACCTGGACCGTGTCATCGACATCAGCCAGAGCCCGATCGGCCGGACTCCGCGCTCCAACCCGGCGACCTACACTGGCCTGTTCACGCCGATACGCGATCTTTTCGCCGGCACCCCGGAGGCCCGTTCGCGCGGCTATGCCCCCGGGCGCTTCAGCTTTAACGTCAAGGGGGGTCGCTGCGAGGCTTGCCAGGGCGATGGCGTACTCAAGGTCGAGATGCATTTCCTGCCCGATATCTATGTAGCCTGCGATATCTGCAAGAGTAAACGCTACAACCGCGAAACCCTGCAAATCCTGTACAAGGGCAAGAACATTCACGAAGTGCTCGATATGACAGTCGAGGATGCGCTGATATTTTTTACCAATATCCCGGTGATTGCAAAAAAACTGCAGACTCTGACCGATGTCGGCCTGACCTACATCCGGCTCGGCCAGAACGCGACCACGTTGTCCGGTGGCGAAGCGCAACGCGTAAAACTCGCCAAGGAATTATCCAAACGCGCGACCGGCCGCACCTTGTACATTCTCGACGAGCCGACCACCGGCCTCCACTTCCATGACATCGCCCAGTTACTGCTGGTGTTGCAGCGGTTGCGCGACCAGGGCAACACCGTCGTCATAATCGAGCACAACCTCGACGTCATCAAGACCGCCGACTGGATCATCGATCTCGGGCCCGAAGGCGGCGATGGCGGCGGCGAAGTCATCGCCACCGGCACGCCGGAGGATGTCAGTGAAACCCCTGGCTCCTATACCGGTGAATATCTGAAGATCGTGTTGAGAAAAGTGGCGAACGGAAAACGGAAGACGGCGTGATGATGTCCGCGGGTCAACAGAGCCGCATCAAAACAGAATCTTTCGGTTACCCGAGGAAATATCCAGCAAGGCCTTCTCGAAATCCCTGGTGAATTTTCCGGTATCAAACAACGCGCAGGTTTCCCGTTTGCGCGCGAGTTTCTTTTTCAGATCGGCCAGGTCTTGCTTGTCTTGCCCGAGGTGAATCGCCATATCGCGATATTCCGTTTCCGAATTCATGATCAGTTCCGGCAACTCTGCCGCCGTCAAAATACTTCCGGCGACCCGCGAGGCAAAAGTCTCCCCCGGCAAGGTCAGCACCGGGCAACCCATCCACAACGCATCGCTGGCTGTCGTGTGCGCGTTGTAAGGCAGCGTATCGAGGAACAGGTCTGCATGACGGTATGTGGCAAGATATTGTTTTTGTTCGATTTTTTTGGCAAAAATCAGGCGTTCCGGCGCCAGCCCCAGGTCTTTCGCAGAAGACCGAAGGTGATCTTTTGCCGGCCACCTGGGGTCGGGATCGAGCAGCCAAAGGACGCTGCCCGGGACCGCGTTTAGAATTTCCACCCAGCGTGCAAAAGTCTGCCGGGTAATTTTCTGGCTCGCATTGAAACAGCAATAAACCATGCCTTTGTCGGGCAATCCCAACTCGGTACGGCCCGGCGTGCCGGTTGCGGTTTCGCGATCACGATCGTTGACTTGATAGCTACCCGGCATGCGTATGATTTTTTCGCTATATGCCGATTCGCTACCATCGGGTATCACGAAGTCATCGGCGATCAGGTAATCGATAAACTCCGCGCCCATCGTTCCCGGATAGCCGAGAAAACTGACCTGCACCGGCGCAGGCCGGTAGGCGAAAACCTCGGATATCGCATCCAGCGTGTAGCCTTTCAGGTCAATCAGGATATCGACCCGGTCATCGCGGATTCTTTGGGCAATCTTCGCAGACGTCCACCCGCTGACTTCGACAAACTCGTCGAACGCACCCATGACCCGCCGGCGAATCGCGCTGTTGTCATCCGGGCCGTTTGAATAGGCCAGCAGGCGAAATTTGGAACGGTCATGCGCGGCGAACAATCCGGCCATCAGGTGTGCGGTCGGGTGCTGGTAAAAATCGGCGGAGACGTAGGCGAGCGTCAATCGGTCATCGCCCAGTTGATTCTTGCCGGATTTTTCCGCGGGAGGGAGTTTCTCGATTCCGGAAAACCGCCGCGCCCATAATTCGGCGCAATGTCTTTGCTGTTGCGCGGTGCTGTGTTCGAGGGTCAGGGAAAACGGGGTCAGCCCACCGACGCCCTGCTCAAGCGCCTTGAAATATTGCTGCGACAATCTCTCGGCGCCAGCCCAGTCAAAAAGCGCCCGGCGCAAAAACAATGCTGCGGAGATCGCACCGCCATGAAGCGGTTCGATTTGCAAGGCGCGGCCATAACAACTTAGCGCCTCACCGGCCATGCGGGAATCATCCAGCAACAAGCCCAGGTTGTACCAGGTATCGGCATTGTCCGGGACGGTTTTCAGGGACGCCTGATATGCGCTCACCGCCTCCTGCCGATCGCCTTTTGCCGCCAGCACAGAACCCAGTTGCGCCAGGCAGCCCGGGTGTCCAGGCGCGGCCTGCAATGCCTTGCGTACCGCCTGTTCCGCCGATTCCAGGTCGCCCTGCGCCTGCAAAACCATGCTCAAGTTGGTGCCCGCTTCCGGGTAGCCTGGCGAAGCACGCAGAGCCTCCTCGAACTGCGCCTGCGCATCATCGAGACGCCCTTGCCGGAAGCGCGCGTTCCCAAGACCGTTTAGCGCGGCGGACAATGCCGGATCGATCGCAAGCGCTGCCTGGAAACGTTCGGCGGCCTCGGCGGATTTTTGCATCGCGTTATACACCGCACCGAGATTGCACAATGCGTCCGCGTCGCCCGGTTCAGCGGCCAATGCCTGGAGAATCAGTTCCTCGGCATGCTGGTGCCCACCTTGCTGATGATAAACCAGGCCCAAAAAATGCAATGCGTGAAACTGGCCGGGAACGGCCCGCAATACCATCTCGTAAATTGGTTTCGCTTCATCAAGCGCTCCCGCCTGGTGCAACCGGAGTGCCTGATCGAGAAGCTGCTGCAGCGGCACTTCGCTGCCATCATCAAGGCGAATGGTTTGATTCATAACGAGTGAGCAAAGATACTGTTGGCTGTTGATCCGGTTTGATTTTAGCAGATGTCAATGCTGCGACTGGCAACGCCATCGAAAGGACAAAGATCATGAGTCAAATCACCGCCACACTGTCATCCGGGACTGAAGTCGAATTGTCGAACGGCCGCCACACATGGAAGGCGGACGAGCCAGTGCCTGTGGGCGGCACCGATACCGGCCCCAATCCCTACGAGTTACTGCTCGGCTCGCTGGCCGCCTGTACCTGCATTACGCTGGCATTGTATTGTCGCCATAAAAAAATCGCACTCGATTCAGTTACCGCGAGCTATGAATTCGACCGGATACACGCAAAGGACTGTGATGACTGCGATGACGAGACCCAGGGATTCATCGATCACATCAACAGCGATGTAAAGATTAGCGGCGATTTTGACGATGCACAGAAAAAAAGGCTGGCAGAGATTGTCCAAAGATGCCCGGTCCACAAAACTTTGGCAAAAGGCGTATCCATCACCGACAAAGCAAGTTTCGGGCAAGCAAAAACCAACGGCGGCACGAGCATGTTTTCAGGAACCGGATAGCGGGCTCAGCTGTCAACGGGGCTAACGATCGCGCCGGCACGGTTGCGGACGACATGAAGATAGATCTCCGTCGTTCGAATATCGCCGTGCCCGAGTAACGACTGCACCAGCTTGATGTCGTAGCCGGTTTCGATCAGGCGCGTGGCGAAGGAGTGCCGAAAAGTGTGCGACCCTGCCCTGCGGTGAATGCCGGCCCTGCGAATCGCCGGCCTGAGCGCTTTGTGAAAAGCCGAGTAATGCCGATGATGACGGCGAAGGACACCGGTTTGCGGGTCCACTCCGATAGTGGCCGCCGGAAACAGGAACTGCCATTCCGGATTCGTCGCCGCTGACGGATACTTGCGCGCCAGCGCATCAGGCAAATAGACCTCACCATAGCCACACGACAGGTCATAATCGTGCAACTTCAACGCCTTGCCGATCTGCGCTTGCAAATCGTCGACCAAAGAGCGTGCCAGCAAGGTAAAACGCTCGCTACCGCCCTTGCCATCTCGCACAGTGATTTGCAGACTGCTGAAATCGAGGTCCTTGACCCGCAGCCGCAATGCCTCATTGATACGCAGACCGGACCCGTACAGGATGCGGGCGATCAGCTTGTCGACGCCATCGAGCTGTTGAATAACGGCAAGTGCTTCGTTGTGACTAAAAACCGTCGGCATCCTGCGCGGCCGCCTGGCATAACGGAAACGGATCTTGGGCAACTCGATGCCCAGATGATGCTTGTACAAAAAAACCAGCGCATTCAGCGCAGTTCTTTGCGTACCCACGGAACAATGCCGCTGCACCGCGAGATCGCTGAGAAAAAGCGATATATGCTCACTGCCGAGCTCACGCGGATGCCGCCGCTGGTGGAAACGAATATAGCGAAGCACCCAATGCAAGTAGGTTTTCTCAGTCGCGTAACTCAGACCGCGATCGCAAATCGATTTCCGGAACAAAGAAACAAAGCGATTCGACTCCTTTGGTAATGCGGGCCGTATATCATCCATGATCATTCCAGCAATAAAGCCGCCCCGTCTGCTGCGGCACTGCAGCCTTTCTGGTGCTTCTGAAAAACCACCCGACTAGATATATGGCACCGGGTTTGCTCGCACGAGTCGCAAATCTAGCCAATTACGCCAGATTCATGATTTACAAAGCTTTTCTATCTCTTTTGGGAATTTGCTATCATATAAATTAGCCGCAGCATACAAAGCTCGCGATCGAAAGCCACAGCGGCGGGATCTTCGAATATCGCGTCAACGGATGGCGTCAGTGGAGTTTTCCGAGCCACAGGCATTCAAAAACGAGTAATTACATTGAATGATCGTCAAAACCCACAACAAAAGAATTAACTGTTATAAGCCTTAGAACATTAGCGCCAGCGTGCTATTTGTCATTGTGGTACCATAATGGTACTATTATAGCATGCCACCAAAGATTCGCGAATTGATTCGAGACCTAGAGTCCGCAGGCTTCGCGAATCGAGGTGGCAAAGGTGGTCACCGCAACTTTCGACATCCGGAAGGTGTCAACATCACACTCAGTGGTAAGCCCGGTCAGGATGCAAAGCGGTACCAGATTAGAGACGTCAAACGAGCTATAGAGCTGAGCGGTGATGAATAAACGTAATCAATATTTGAAAGTGGTCGAGTGGTCTGAAGAAGATCAGTGTTTCATTGGTCGGGCACCAGGCTTGGCTTTGGGTGGTGTTCATGGGAAAAACGAAGCCAAAGTTTATAAAAAGCTCGGCACCCTCGTTGATGAGTGGATCGCTATTTACGAGGCGGATGGGGCTCCGCTGCCACGAGCTACAGCGGGAAAAAAATATTCGGGTCGCTTCAATATCCGGCTAGGCGAAACACTTCATGAGCGTTTGGCTATTGAGTCCATGAAGGAAAAAGAAAGCCTGAACTCATATTGCGTGAAGGTACTAAGAGATGAGGTTGGCTTATAACCAGTCGATGAAGCGGACGACCCTACCCGTCACTTTTCTTGCTTGCGCAAGAAAATCGCCGGCCATGGTTCGCCGCTTATCTAATCGTTAGGCGGCACCACCATCGAAATACCACGAATTTTGGGGAGCGAGCTATGGAGCCGGAAAAGGGTAAGAAAAGTGTGGGGGCAGGATGGATACGCTGCGCATCGCCGATTGTGCTTCTACTTGGCCTCACTGGCTGCGCCACCCTAGGGCCGGGGTCGGCGCACCCGGACATTATCCGTTTGGACGGCACGACGATCGACCCCACCACCCTTACTGAGCGCATTGAGGAGCTAACCCGCGCGGCAGATGTGCAAGGGTTGACCGTCACCATTTTCAACGATGCCGAGAAGGTCTACTCGCGAGCCTTCGGCTTCGCCAACCTCCCGGCGGGCCAGCCGCTCCGGCTCGTCACCGAGCTCTACGGGGCCTCCCTCAGCAAGGCAGTCTTCGCCGTTCTGGTAATGAGGCTCGTCGAGCAGGGCGTCATCGGCCTGGACACGCCGCTTCAGGAGTACCTGGACGAGCCGCTTTGGGAGAACCAGGGCGAGTCATGGCACGAGGATCTCGGCGACCTGCGCGACGACCCGCGGTATCGGCGAATCACGGCTCGCATGAGCCTTAGCCACACCACCGGCTTGCCCAACTGGCGCTGGTTCGAGCCGGACCACAAGCTGCGCATCCACTTCGAGCCGGGTGAGCGCTACAGCTACTCGGGCGAGGGGATGACCTTTCTTCAGATCGTCCTCGAGAAGCTCACCGGCAAGCAGCTCGAGCAGCTGATGCAGGAGCAGATCTTCGGGCCGTACGGGATGAAGACCTCCAGTTACACTTGGCAGACGCGCTTCGAAAGGGATTACGCCGTCGGTCACCGCGCGGACGGGACCGTCTACCCCAAGGACAAGGACAACGCCGCCCGGGCGCCGAGCACCCTGGAGACCACGACTGAAGATTATACGCGGTTCATGGAGGCGGTCCTGCGTGGCGAGGGACTCAGCCAGGCGTCATGGAACGAGATCTTCAGCCCGCAGGTACGTATCCGCTTCAGGACTCAGTTCGGCGCGGGCGCCACGGAGGAAACCAGTGCAAACGACGCGATCGAGCTCAGCTATGGGCTGGGCCGGGGCCTCCTCCGCACTCCTTACGGCTGGGGCGCGTTCAAGGAGGGGCACGGCGACGGCTTTCAGCACTACTCGATTGTCTTCCCCGAGAGGGACTTGGGGGTGCTCCTCATGAGCAACAGCGACAACGCCGAGAGCATCTTCGACCACCTCCTGATCCTTACTATCGCCGACACCTACACGCCCTTGGAGTGGGAAGGATACATTCCGTACGACCGGACGCCGGTTCAGACAGGCGCGGTGCGATGACCCATCATGATCGGCTTCTGGACTAGATTAAGTTCCATTGCCATGAGCCGCCTAACAAGGCGCTGAACCGGTCGCGCCAGTTGGCGGTGCATCTTTTCCGGCGTCTCAGCTGCGCCGGTTAGCTCGACGTTAGGCAGCTTGAGCAAGACCTATACGGAGATCCGCAATGACTTCAGACTTACGATTCTCAGAACTCATCGGCCGGTCGCCGCTCGTTCATGCGAGGGCAACTGCGCTCGTCGGTGTGCCCATGCTCGCCAGCGGATCGTTTGCAAACGTGGTTATATCGCGTCTCATTGTACGTGACGATATCGTGGCGACGTCGGGCAACTTCGTGGCCTCCGAGTTCATGCTTCGCCTCGGTATCGTCAGCAATCTCATAATGATGGTCGCGTGGCTTTTCTATGCGCTGCTCCTTTACAGGCTTCTTCGACCGGTGGACAAGAGTCACGCAATGACCATGGTCGTTCTCGTTCTGGCATCGGTTCCCATCTACATGCTCAATCAAGTCAATCTGTTCGCCGCCCTGCTATCAGCATCGGACCAACTGCACGAGCAGGTGAAGTTATATCTGGAGTTTCAGCGATTTGGAAGCCTCGTCGCCTCGATCTTCTTCGGGCTGTGGCTGTTTCCTCTCGGGCTCCTAGTCTTCAAGTCCGGGTTCCTTCCCAGGGCCATAGGTATTCTGCTGATGATCGGAAGTCTTGGCTATCTGGTGCTCTTCGTTCAAGGGTTTCTGTTCCCGGGATCAGAGCGCACGTTGTGGACTAATCCGTTTCTCGTCGTTACCCATCTGTCGGAATTAGCACTCTGGCTGTGGCTCTTAATCAAGGGTGTCGATGTCGAGAAATGGGAGAAGTGTGCTCATCAATTCACTGCACAGTGACGCTGGTCGCGCTCACAAATTGGGGTTCGCTCATCGCTGTCCAACGTACACGGCAGCAGGCACGCGAGCCGCTGCCTAACAACGGCATGCACCTGACGGTGCTTCGCGCACCGCAGGTGATGCCGAAGTCGTTAGGTTTCTTCAAATTTTAGTGAAAACCAAACTCATAGTCTTTTTACTGGCCATCCTGGGCTCTTTCTGCACTTTTGCTGGCGATTGGGCCGATGACATATCACCACAAACTGCTCTTAAGGCAATTCAGCTATTTCGGGACGATCCAGTTAGCGAAGATGCTCTCGCCGCCGTGGCAATCGTGCTGAATTTTGCCGAGCGGTCCGATGACGTTCTCGTCCTAATTGACGCGAAATATCTTCCATTTGAATTAGGCGCTATCGAATCTGATGCCAATTCTAAATTTCTTGGTGCGTATGTTGCCGGAAATGTGGAATACCAGCTCCTAAATAGCGTCAGGGAAAATCGGCCCATGGAAGGCATACGATTTATGCTGCAGACGTACGAAAAATTTCGACAAGCTGATGCAATTGAAGTACAAAGTGGCTTTGAGGAATGGCTCGAATTGGAGCGCAAAGGTCAGCTTGGAGATGCGTTTGAAACCTAACCAGCGCATGCAGTTCGCGCCTGCGGCGCCGGACCGGCCTACGGCCGGCCGCTGATGCAGGTCGTTATGTGCTTTAAAGCGTAGGAATGCATGAAATATATTACGGTACTTCGAGGTATAAATGTCAGTGGGCAAAAGAAGATTAAAATGCTCGATCTGAAATCATTGTATGAGTCGCTGGGGTTTAAGAATGTCGTGACTTACATACAAAGTGGCAATGTGATATTTGAGTCAAATGATAAAAATAAAACTGATCTAAAAACCAAGATAGAGGAAGCTATAGATAAGAAATATAAATTTCATGTTCCTGTGGAAATTCGCACAAAATTGGAGTTTGAGAATATTATTAAAAATAACCCATTTGGTCCTGTTGATCTGGTAGAAGAAGGGACAAAGGTGTTAGTAACATTTTTAAGGTCTAAGCCGAATAAAATTAAGGTTTCTAATATTCTTAAATATGTTGTTTCACCCGAAAAATTGGTTGTTAAAGGGACAGAGGTATACCTGTATTGTCCCAATGGCTACGGGAAAAGTAAGCTGTCGAATACCTTTCTTGAGAATAAGCTTGGAGTGGAGGCAACCACTAGAAATTGGAAGTCTGTACATAAATTGTATGAATTGTCTGCGTAGCGAAGTCCCACATAACCAGCATAAGCATGCGACCGGGAAACTATTACGCATTTTTTGGGCGCTTTCCAACGGCGCCTGTTATGGGCGTTATGCCGCGCATGGTTTTTCGATCCAATGAAGTATCTCATCTACAATGGACGTTGCGAGCGGAGTCTTCTATCCAAACAATCAAGCGCGGAGGTATGGGCATAACCCTGACCATTTCGTTTCCTGGTACCGAGCAGACGACCCTCGCGGAGGTCGGCGGCAAGGGCTATTCGCTGATCCGGATGGTCGAAGCGGGCTTGCCCGTTCCGCCCGGCGCCGTGCTCACCACGGAGTTCTTCGCGCCCTGGTTCGACGAGATTCAGGGGTCCGCGACGTGGACGGCGCTGGCCGACGCGACGCCGGACAAGTGGGCGCCCCTCTGCAACGAACTGAAGAGGCTCTGCCCTGCCCTCACGCTGACGGCGACCCAGCGACAAGCCCTTTTGGACCTGCGCAAGGACCTCGCAGCGCTGGACGACGACGTGCTGTTCGCGGTGCGCTCGTCCTCGCCCGAGGAAGACCTGGCGTCGGCCTCGTTCGCCGGGGGCTACGAGACCCGCCTGGGCGTGCGCCCGGCCGATCTGGAAGACGCGGTGCGACACTGCTTTGCCTCAAGCCTCGACGAGCGCGTATTCGTCTACAAAAAGGAACACGGCTTCGACGTGCTGTCGCCGCGCATCGCCGTGGTCGTGCAGCAGCAGATCGACAGCGAGGTCGCTGGCGTGGGGTTCTCGCTCAACCCGCTCACGAACGACTATGACGAGGCTGTCATCGATGCGAACTGGGGCCTGGGAGAGTCGGTCGTTGCCGGGCTCGTGTCACCCGACCACTTCATCGTCGACAAGGTCAATCGACGGGTCGTGGACAAGAAGCTGGGCGCCAAGAAGGTTTCGGTCTGGCTAGGTCCTGATGGCGGCACCATCGAACGGAAGGGCCACCGTTCGTCGGAGCTCACCCTCAGCGACGCCCAGCTCGGCGAGCTGACCGAGGTGATGTGTCGAATCGAGACGCTCTTTGATAAGCCGACGGACATCGAGTGGGCCTACGCTGACGGTCAGCTCCACGTGCTGCAGGCGCGCCCCATTACCACCTACGTGCCGCTCCCGCCCGAAATGCTGACCAAGCCCGGTCAACGCAGGCGGCTGTACGTGGACAGTGCCCTGTCGAAGGGGATGACGATTAATGCACCCATCTCGCCGATGGAGCAGGAATGGCAGGAAGATTTCGTTGGCTCCTTTCTGGAGAAGTTCTTCGGAATCGACGTTAGCTCTGAGAAGGGTCTGCTGTTCTTCGCGGGCGGCCGCATGTACACAAATTTATCCAACGTGATGTGGTTGGTGAGTCCAAAGAAACTGTCTAAGGGGAACGCCCCCAACGACGTGTTGCTGGGGGATATCATGGCCAACATCGATGAGAAGCGGTACCGGTCGGCCACGAGACCGCTATGGATGCGATTCGGGATCCTATGGTCAGTTCCCAGGGTGTTGTGGCTTTCACGCGGCTGCCTCTGGAGCATGCTGTGGGCCATCCTGGCTCCAGAGCGCGCACACCGAGCGTACCAGCGGAAGGTCGACGCCTACGAGGTAGAGTTTACCGAGAACCTCGACTATAGCCTTCCACTCGCCGAATTCCGGCAGACCTGCGTCGCACCCATGTTTCAGATGTTCGGCGTTACAGGGGGAGCGCTCGGGGCCGGCTTACTCGCAATGGCGTCGGTCCATCGTGTGGTCGGCAAGAAGTCAGCCGAGGTGAACGCTCTCGCCAAGAAGCTCCAGCTCGGCTTCACGGGCAACGTCGTCGTCGAGATGGGGATCGCGATGTTTCGTCTGGCCAAGCTGTTGGAGCCATCCGACTTCGAGGACCTGGCCCGGTTGGCCGAACGTGTCGAGAATCGCCAGATGTCCGCGCAGTTCTTGAGCGCGTGGGACGCTTTCCTGTCGACGTACGGCTGGCGCGGTCCTCTGGAGATGGACCAGGCGAGCCCGCGCTATGCAGACGACCCCGGTCTCGCACTGAGGCAGATGTCCTTCATGACCGTCGACGACGAGGGCTTTGATCCGGAAGCCGCGCACCAACGCCACGTAGCCGAGCGACGACAAGCCTACCAAGAGTTGATGAGCCGGTTGAGCTGGCTGCGGCGGGTATTATTGCGCCGGGTCCACCTTCTCATTGAATTGTTCGCCGGACACCGCGACACGCCCAAACACCAAATAGTCTTGTTCAACTACGCCCTGCGCAAGCGCGCCCTGATCGAGGGCAAACGCCTGGTCCGAGAGGGGCGTCTCGATGCAGCCGAGGACGTCTTCGATCTGACGGTCCGCGACCTCGAATCGGCCAACTTGGATCCTTCGCTGGACCTGCGAAAGGTCCGTGAGGAGCGGACGCGTTTCCTCAAGATACTCGAAGCCCAGGTGACGGAGTTCCCTCAAGTGATCGACTCGCGAGGCCGGATCCTTCGGCCCGCTCCGCGCGAGGAGAAGCCCGGCGAGCTGAGCGGGATGGGTGTGTCGCCCGGTGTGGTGACGGGTCCGGTCAAGATGCTCCGCGACCCCTACGAGAAGCCCATCAACAAGGGGGACGTATTGGTCGCGTACACGACGGATCCGGGCTGGACGCCGCTGTTCGTGAACGCCGCCGCGGTCGTGCTCGAGGTCGGCGGGATTCTGCAGCACGGTGCGGTGATCGCGCGCGAGTACGGAAAGCCGTGCGTTGTGGGCATCGACCGGGTGATGACGAAGCTCTACGACGGCCAGAGGGTCGAAGTCGATGGGACGGCGGGAGTGATCCGTTTTCTGTCGTAACCAGGGAGGAATCGTGATGAGCATTGAGGTAGAGCTTATCTCAGTATGTGAAGGTAAAGTGGTAGGGCATCTCGGAATTCTCTTAAATCATAATCCCAGGCGTAAGCATGTAGGTAGTTTTGAATCCGCAACATAACAATGGCATCCAGCCGACCGCCTACGGCGGCGGCTGATGCCAAGCGTTAGGCTGCGGATTAACCAGGCACTTGGAGGGACCGCCAATGCGCTGGAAAAAATGGCTGCGGATCTTTGCCGGTGGGGCGGCGTGGGCTGCCGCTTACAACTCCGTCTGGGGTATCGCCTGGTTCGTGTTTATGCGTCGGGAGTGGCTGGAGGCGACGGTCGCAAGCGGCCGCCCCATGCCTTGGACTCCCGACTTCTTGGTCGTGTGGTTGCCACTGACTCTACTCTTTGGCGCGGCGATTACGGCCTACATGACGAGCGGGTCTCGCCAGGCTGCGGCGCTGAGAGCTACTCTTGCTGCAACCCTCGTTCTTTGGGTCCCAGGGACGGTCGGAATGGCTGTGTGGGCCTGGCAGGAGGCCCTTTCACCGCGCGTCATTGCGATAGACTCGGCTGTGAACCTCTTCGCCGTGGTGGTAGCGTCACTGGTCCTAGGATTGGGCTTGGGTGTCCGTCAGCTTCGCTCGGCGTCTCCTGTCGGGTAGCGCTTGTGGTTTGTCAGCGGGCGGGTGCGGCGGCAGAATTCCAATTCGTTAGGCTGCGAACCGATCTCATGAATGAATCGACAAATATTCAGGTCTCCGGACTAAGTGACCGCCTGACCGATCGCGAAATTGAGGCAATGGTTGGGTCGGTAGTAAATGTCCCGATTGGCGGAACGATTCCTCCAGAAGGCCTATCTTGGTACGAGTTGTTCCGCTTTGCGCGCGTTATCGCCGTTTCACCGAAAAGCCGCCGCAAATCTCTACGTTGTCCAATCTGCGAAGAAAGCCGCCCGCGATATAGTCTCGAAGTCCAATGGGAAGCTGGCTACAAGTCCAAATTCGGAAATTTATTGTGTGAATGATGCATTGATGGACTTGTGGTTTCGGGTGGAGAGGATATCCTGTTTGGAGATTCAGATTGGGAGCTAAAGTTTATTCACATTTCGACGACATATGACATTAGGAAATGAGCAAATGCAGCCTAACAAGCCACTGCAGCAGTCACTTGACCCTGCCGCGCCCTTTGCTGCCGCAAAGCCCACGTCAGCCTCAAGCGCTGCTGAGTTCTATCGTTAGGTTTATCAGAAAAATATCATTTAAATTGATGATTGGCGGGGATTATGGATAGGCAATTACTTTCTAAGCTAGAAGGAACGAAATGGACAGGAAGAGGCGAGCTTTGGCTCGACCCTGAAGGAAATAAAGCTGATTCTTATGACTGTCAATTGCAAGTTAAGAGTGGTGCTATAAACTACACTTGGATTCACGAAGGCGAAACAAAAAAAGGTAATTTTACTATTAACGAAAGCGGTGGAAGTTGGGTTGATAGTTGGCATCAACCAGAGGCTGTTAAATGTACAGACGTTTCTGGTGCATGGGGGCTCTTCACTTTTAAACATACTTATGAAGTACCTTCAAGCCCAAGTTGGGGTTGGCAGAGTAAACTAACTGAGCGGCCAGACGGTTCTCTAATTCTTCAAATGACAAATATTGCACCTTGGGGAGAAGAAGGTAGAGCTGTTCGGATGATATTCACTAAAGAGAAAACATAGAACTTTTACTGTTTACAATAGATGAATTCAAAAAAAAGCCTAACAAATAGCTCCAGCGGACAAATTAAAGCGTCACTTTTTTTGCATGCGCAAAAACGTGCCACTTTAAATTGCCGCTGAGCATGGCGTTAAATGCCTTAGACACTGTGTGCCATTTTCAGGGGTTCACCCCTTGACCATAATATCAATAGTGATACTATTCGTGGGTGGCTTCTACCGACGACATCCTGAAGCGAATGAGGCGAAATCCAAAGGGCGTAAGCTTCAAAGACCTTAGCAAGATTTGCGATCAGTACTTCGGGGAGCCCAGGCAGTCGGGAACCAGCCATCGGGTCTATAAGACACCGTGGCAGGGAAACCCACGGGTAAATATTCAAAGCGCAAAGGGTAAGGCCAAACCATACCAGGTGCGCCAAGTACTACAGGCAATTCAACGCCTGGAGGAAGAAAATGGCTAAAGATATTGATCGTTACACGTATAGAGTTACCTGGTCGGAGGAAGATCAGGAGCACGTTGGGTTATGCGCTGAATTTCCAAGTTTAAGTTGGCTCGAAAAGCATCCGGAAAAAGCTTTGGCAGGTATTCGCAAGCTTGTGAAATCGTGCATCAAAGACATGGCTGTAAACAAGGAAGTAGTGCCGGAGGCAATATCCGCCAGGAGTTTCAGTGGTAAGTTCATGGTTCGCGTACCACCGCAGACTCATCGAATGCTGGCAATTCAAGCAGCGGAGTCGGGGGTGAGTTTGAATCGTCTTGTGGCGAGCAAACTAACGTAGCTATGGCACGTAACCAGCGCATGCAGTTCGCGCCTGCGGCGCCGGACCGGCCTGCGGCCGGCCACTGATGCAGGTCGTTAAGTGCACTATGGGTTATCGATTAATCGTTTTGCTTGCTCTTACTATCGGTACTTGTGTCACGACCGCAGAGAAGACCACGCCAAACTACAACTGGACCGATAGTCCAGATTACTCAGGGCTGAGGCAGCAAATCGGATGGGATGGCAACTACTACTCTCTTTGTGAGAGAAGCCGGCCGATGCAGTCAATGGTTGAGGCAATGAATAATGGACAATGGGAGGCGGCTGCCAACCAAGGACTCAATTGGCTGGATCGCTGTCCGGTCGACATTCGAGCCCACCACTACACCGGGATTGCGTTGACCAAACTCGGTCGTGAGCAGGAAGGCCAGGACCACTTTCGCTGGGCAGAAGGCCTCATGGATTCGATTGTCGCCTCCGGCGATGGCAAGACGCCCGAAACAGCTTACGTAACAATTTCAGTTGCCGAGGAATATGACGCATTGTATTTTTTTGGTTTGGAACGAAAATCCCAGGCACTTGTTTCCGGCCCAATAATGTGTGATTTGATCACAGCGTTAAACGATAAGGGCGAGGAAGTATCGATTTATTTTAATCCCGCAGCTCATTTTGCGAGGTTAGCCAAAATGCTGAAAACGCTGGATTAGCGATGTGCGAGCGAGAAAGCGCACTTAACCGGCAGTGGGCTAAACGTTGGATGCTTTCGTTAACATTTTGCCGATTTTTGCCATTGACTGAGCATCCAACGCAGGCGTAGAGTTTCCCTGTGGCAAAGAGTCAGGCAGATATCGAATCCCAAGCGCGACGCCGCCGATAAAAGAAAGAGTACGGCTATTTCGGCGCCTCATTGTGACGCTTGAAAGACAAAATGACGGAGATGTCGAACAACAGTGGCTTGATGAGGCCGAGAGACGCCTGGCAGCATACCGCAGCGGTCAGACAACCGCTCATTCGGGTGAAGAGATTTCTGAAGCAATTCTGAACCGGGGCTGACGCCGAGATACCGCCTGCTTTCCGAGGCAAAAGCAGAGCAGGGAGACTTGGAGAAGAACCTGGAAGACTCTGGAATCACGAAAGAACAGGCGGAAACTGACGAAAATTAGACCCTATTGATTGCCAAACAAACTGTTGCAATCAACTACAGTTATAATAAGAGAATCGATTTGCTTTAGCTGTTATGCAAAGACAATGGAGTCCAAAATGAACAGGCGAAAATTTCTAAGGCACGGGGTAATCGGCGGAGCGGCAAGTCTGTTTGCAAGTTCTGCTTATGCGAGATATTTGCCAACCTTAGACCCCACTCCATCAGAAGGCGAAGGGCCTTTCTATCCCGTTTTAGCGCAGAAAGACAAGGACTTTGATCTAACACGGGTAGAGGGCAAACAGGGAGTGGCTAAGGGAAAGACCATCATCATCCAGGGGCAAGTTCTGGATACGGATGGCAACCCAGTTGAGGATGTCACGGTTGACTTGTGGCAAGCGAATGCAGCTGGAAGATATAGGCATCCGCATGATTCGAGCGAAGCTCCATTGGACCCTAACTTTCAAGGCTGGGCTATCGTGCCAAGTGGAAAAGAAGGAAAGTTTCGTTTCAAAACTGTCAGCCCTGGCGCTTATCCGGCATCTGATAATTGGACAAGGCCTCCACATATACATTTCAAGGTCAGCAAGAGAGGATTTATTGAACTCACTACACAAATGTATTTCCCGGGACATCAACTTAACGATTCAGATCTTTTGTTAAAACGAAAGAGCAATGAAGAAAGAAAACTGATGATTGCTTCAAGAATAGAAGAACGACCAGGCGTTTATGCTTACACAATCGTTTTGCAAAAGGCATGACTACCAACAGCACCGGAGGCTAAATGCGTCGGTGAATCGAGGCGTTAGGTATTTTACTTTGAGTTTCCCGGAGGAGAATCTATGCTGCCAATCGAACCTGGGAAAGAACTGAAGCGCCTGGCAAAAAAAACAGATATTGGCAGGAGCCGGAAAATCGATTCCCGCTAATACTTGGTCGTGTATCGACGATAAGCGACCCCGACCGGCAGGAACCATCGCCGGTCATTCAAAAAACGATCGCACGTATACTCGCGCAATTCACGCCAGGCTAGCGCCAGTTGGACAGTAAATAAGCCTGTACGAAGCCGCTGCCCGCCAAGCGCCAGCCTCTCAATAACCTGCTGCGTGCCCGTCCTTTCTGGATTCGGACGCACCGATATAAGTGCCGTTTTCCTCATCGCGGCGGATCGCCTGGTAGCCGCCAAATTTGCCGGCCGACAGGCTCACAGTGTGACCTCTTTGGGTCAGTTCCATAATGACCTGATCGTCAATTCCGGATTCCAGAAAAAGCACGCCGCCATCGCGCATTTGCCCACCGGTCGGCTGGCTGCTGCTTTCGTGGCGCAGGCGTGGCGCGTCGCCCGCCTCCTGCAGGTTCATGCCGAAATCGATCAGGTTGACCAGGATCTGCACATGCGCCTGTGGCTGCATCGGCCCACCCATAATGCCAAAACTCAGCCAGGGCTTGCCGTCTTTGGTAACGAATGCCGGGATGATGGTATGGAAAGGGCGTTTGCCCGGCTCGAAGCTGTTGGCATGGCCCTCTTCGAGGCTGAACAACTCACCGCGGTCCTGCAAGTTGAAGCCGAGGCCGGGCGGCACCATGCCCGAACCCATGCCGCGATAATTGCTCTGGATCAGCGAGACCATGTTGCCGTATTTATCGGCCGTCGCAAGGTAAATGGTATCGCCGTTTTCCAGCTTCGGATCTCCCGGCGGAAATACCATCGCTGCTTTGTCCATGTTCAAAAGTTTTCGCCGCCGGTCTGCGTATTCCTTCGAAATCAATTCCTTGACCGGCACATCGGCGAAATCGGGATCGGCATAGAACTTCGCCCGATCCTCGAAAGCCAGTTTCTTTGCTTCGGTCAGCACGTGCAGGTAATCAGCGCTGCCAAAACCCATTGATCGAAGATCGTAGGCTTCGAGAATGTTCAGCATCTGCAGGGCCGCGATACCCTGTCCATTCGGCGGCAGCTCCCAGACATCGTAACCGCGATAACTCGTCGAGACCGGCTCAACCCATTCGGAATGGTGACTGAGCAGATCCTCGTAGCTGAGGAAGCCGCCGTTGGCCTGCACGTGGTTGGCGATGACATGCGCCATCTCACCCTTGTAGAACACATCACGCCCGCCCTCGGCGATTTTTTCCAGGGTATTTGCCAGTCGCGGGTTCTTGAAAATCTCGCCCTTGGCGGGCGCCCGGCCATTGGGCAAATAGGTCTCACGGAACGCAGGGTAATCGCCGAGTATGGTCTCGTATTTTTTCCACAGCCAGGCGATGGATTCGCTGACCGGGAAGCCATCGCGGGCGTAATCGATCGCGGGTTCGAGTATTTCTTTCATCGGCAGCGAGCCAAAGCGCTGATGCATCTCGAACCAGCCATCGACCGTGCCCGGCACGCTGACCGGCAGTGCCCCACGCCGTGGGATCGACTCGTAGCCGTTGTCGATGAACCATTCCCGGGTGAGGGAGCGCGGCGAGCGCCCGCTGGCATTCAGGCCATACAGTTTCTTCGTTTTGGCGTCCCAGATTATCGCGAACAAATCGCCGCCGATGCCGTTACCGGTCGGCTCCATCAGGCCGAGTGCGGCGTTTGCCGCGATGGCTGCGTCGATCGCGTTGCCACCGGTCTTGAGAATATCGATCGCTATCTGGGTCGCCAGCGGCTGGCTGGTCGCCGCCATGCCATGAGTTGCAATGACTTCGGAGCGGCCGGCAAAGCTGTTGCCTGATTCTCGGTCGTATCCATATGCCATCGGGGTCACCATAAACAACATCAGTCCACTCAAAATCCACTGGCTTCGCATTCGGGGTCTCCATCGTCGGCGATCCCTGATTGTCCCACAAAATCGTAATGGCCAGCAGGGTTGTTATACACTGGATTCTTTTGCAGGGACCACACAATGACTGAGTTGGCGACGCATTACCCGGCCCACCTGGAGCGGGTGAAGGGCTATACGGACCAGGCACTGGAGGCCACCGGCTACGACGGTCTACTCATCGCCGGTGGTGCGCTGAAGATCGTTTTCCACGACGATAACAGCTATCCGTTCAAGGCGAATCCACACCTCAGATGGTGGGCGCCGGTAACCGATAACCCAAACTGCTGGCTGCATTACCGGCCGGGCGAGAAACCGCTGTTTATCTTTTTCCGGCCAATCGATTACTGGCACGATGCGGCGCTCGCGCCGACCGATTACTGGGTCGATCATTTCGCTGTGAAACTGATCGGTGATCCGGACGAGATTCGCGATCTGCTACCCAAAGACCTATCGAAAACCGCTTTCATCGGCGAGGACACTGACAGCGCTGGCAGTTGGGGCGTATCCGCGGTCAATCCGCAACCCCTGATCGATCATCTCGACCACCACCGCGCCGCGAAATCAGGATACGAGCTCGCCTGCATGCGCGCGGCATCGAAACTGGGGTGCCGTGGCCACCGTGCGGCCGAGCGTGCATTCCGGGATGGTGCGACCGAGTTCGAAATCCATCTCGCCTACCTGCAAGCCACCGGCCATATGGAGCACCAACTCCCCTACGGCAACATCATTGCGCTCAACAATCACGGCTCGGTCTTGCATTACCAGGCCCTGGAACGGGAAAACCCGGCTGAACGATTGTCGTTCCTGATCGATGCCGGCGCGCAATGCAATGGCTATGCCTCCGATATCACGCGAACCTACGCGGCGGAAGACGGTGATTTCCAGGCCATGATTGCGGCCATGGAGAAAACCCAGCTGGAGATATGTTCACGGGTCAAACCCGGCCTGGATTACCGCGAATTGCATTTGCAGGCCCATCTGCTGCTGGCAGGCCTCCTCGCCGACTTCGATGTGATCAATGTCAGCGCCGAAGAAGCTGTGTCCAGCGGGCTGAGCGGCGTGTTTTTCCCGCATGGCCTGGGTCACCTGATCGGTCTGCACGTGCATGACAACGGCGGTTTCTCCGCCGGCGCCGGCGGCGGCAGGATAGCCCCGCCAGACGGTCACCCGTACCTGCGGCTGACGCGCGTACTCGAAGAGGACTGGGTCATGACCATCGAACCGGGGATTTATTTTATCGAGCAACTGCTGCAACCGGTTCGCGATGGCAGCGACTCGGCCAGGATTAACTGGGCCGCGATCGATAAATTCAGCCCCTACGGCGGCATCAGGGTCGAGGACAATGTGCGGGCAAGCGATGGGGCTTGCGAAAACCTGACCCGGGACGCATTTTCCGCGCTCTAAACAAAAAACCGCGGGTGAACGCGGTTTTTTTGGTGCGGCTGACAGACTATCCAGCCTGCCTGGCCTTATTGTTGCTGTGGTTTATTCGCTGGCGGGCGTTTCCTCGACCAGTTTGACCACCGCCATCGGGGCTGAATCGCCCGGTCGCAACCCTGCCTTCAGAATGCGCAGGTAACCGCCGGGACGGTTGACGTAGCGTGGACCGATTTCGGTAAAAAGTTTGCCCACGGCTTCCTTGTCGCGCAGGCGATCGAAAGCGCGGCGGCGCTGTGCAACGCCATCGGTCTTGGCCAGCGTGATCAGCGGCTCGACAACCCGGCGCAGTTCCTTGGCCTTCGGCAGCGTGGTGCGGATGGTTTCATGACGCAGCAAGGACACCGCCATGTTCTTGAACATGGCTTTGCGGTGCGAGCTGTTGCGCCCGAGTCTGCGGCCGGATTTGCGATGATGCATGTTATTGATTCCAATTCATGAAGAGAGCGGATCCGCGCGGATCAGGCAATAACCCGCTCTTCTTCAGGTTGCAGGCTGGGTGGCGGCCAGTTTTCCAGGCGCATGCCCAGCGACAGTTCATGGCTGAGCAAAACTTCCTTGATCTCTGTCAGCGACTTCTTGCCCAGGTTCGGCGTGCGCAGCAGTTCAACTTCGGTACACTGAACGAGGTCGCCGATGTAGTTAATGCTTTCCGCCTTCAGGCAGTTTGCCGAGCGAACCGTCAACTCAAGATCGTCAACCGGGCGCAGCAGGATCGGATCGATCTGCGCTTCTGCCGTGCTCGCCGCCATGTCATCCTGCCCTTGCAGGTCGACGAATACCGAGAGCTGATCCTTGAGAATGCTGCCGGCACGGCGTATCGCTTCCTCCGGATCGATCGCGCCGTTGGTTTCGATATCGATGATCAGCTTGTCGAGGTCGGTGCGCTGCTCGACACGGGCCGCCTCGACGCTGTACGTCACGCGGCGAATCGGGCTGAACGAGGCGTCGAGCTGCAGGACGCCGATCTCGCGCGAAGCCTCGTCAAAGCTGACCCGCTGCTTGGCCGGTAGATAGCCGCGGCCACGCCGGATTTTCAAAGTCATGCGAAGCTCACCTTTCTTGGTCAGGTTCGCAATGACAAAATCGGGGTTGACCACTTCGATATCGTGATCGACGGCTATATCGCCGGCGGTCACCGGGCCGGGGCCTTTCTTGACCAGGCTCAGCGTCGCTTCCTCGCGCGTGTGCATGCACAACGCAACTTGCTTGAGGTTGAGCAGGATATCGACGATGTCTTCCTGCACGCCTTCGATGCTGGTGTACTCGTGCAGCACACCCTCGATTTCCGCCTCGACAATGGCGCTACCGGGCATCGAAGACAAAAGGATACGACGCAGGGCGTTGCCCAGCGTGTGGCCAAAACCACGCTCGAACGGTTCGATAACCACTCGGGCCTGGTTTTCATCGCGGGAAATCAGCTTGACGACCCGTGGCTTGAGAAAATCTGTAGTGCTATCCAGCATTGATCGATACCTTCACATTTACTTGGAGTACAACTCGACAATCAGGTTTTCATTGATATCCGGAAGAATCTCGTCTCTTTCCGGGACAGCCTTGAAAACACCGCTCATTTTTTTCACATCTACCTCGACCCAGTCCGGCAAACCTACCTGGCCGGCAATATCGATCGAAGCCTTGATACGGTCCTGCTTGCGCGCTTTTTCGCGTATGGAAATCTCATCGCCCGCTGCCACCTGGTAGGAAGGAATGTTGGCGACCTTGCCGTTGACCAGCACGGATTTGTGACTGACCAGCTGGCGAGCTTCGGCACGGGTGCGGGCGAAACCCATGCGGTAAACCACGTTGTCCAGGCGACTTTCCAGCAGCTTGAGCAACAGTTCGCCGGTCGCGCCTTTGCGGCCGGCCGCATTCTTGTAATAGTTGCGGAACTGGCGCTCCAGCACCCCATACATGCGGCGCAGTTTCTGTTTCTCGCGCAATTGCAGACCGTAATCCGACAACCGCGTACGGCGCTGACCCGGTCCGCCAGGGGGCACGTCCAGCTTGCACTTTGATTCCAGTGGCCGGACCCCGCTTTTGAGGAACAGATCGGTTCCCTCGCGGCGTGACAGCTTACACTTTGGACCTGTATACCTTGCCATCTTTATTCCTCAGACTCTGCGCTTTTTCGGCGGACGACAACCGTTGTGGGGTATCGGCGTCACGTCAGCGATACTGGTGATGCGGAAACCGACTGAATTCAGCGAACGAACGGCTGCTTCACGCCCCGGGCCTGGACCGTTGACGCGAACCTCCAGATTCTTGATACCGAATTCCAGCGCCGCGTTGCCCGCTTTCTCGGCAGCAACCTGGGCAGCAAAGGGCGTACTCTTGCGCGATCCACGAAAGCCACAGCCCCCCGCGGTCGCCCATGAAAGGGTATTGCCCTGGCGATCGGTTATGGTGATGATGGTGTTGTTAAAGGACGCATGGATGTGAGCGATGGCGTCTGCCACCTGTTTTTTCACTTTCTTGCGTGCCTTGGTCTGGGTTGCCATATTTGTATCCTGAATATCTGCTGTGCGCCCTTAGCGGCGCCACTTCAAAAAAACTATTTCCTGACCAAGCGCCGCGGTCCCTTGCGGGTGCGCGCGTTGGTACGGGTACGCTGGCCGTGCACTGGCAGGCCGCGTCGATGACGAATTCCGCGGTAGCACCCCAAATCCAATAGCCGCTTGATGTTGATCGCAACCTCGCGGCGCAAATCACCTTCGACCGTGTAGTTGGCAACCGCGCCACGAATACGCTCGACTTCGGGCTCGCTCAGTTCACTGACCTGGGTCGCGGGATCAATATCCGCGGCCGAACAAATCTTACCAGCGCTGCTTCTCCCCACACCATAAATGTGCTGCAGACCAATGACGATGTGCTTGTTGGTCGGTATGTTTATTCCAGCAATTCGAGCCATTAAAGGCGCTCCTCAAAGCCAGCGCGAAGCCGGCCAGTATATGAAAACCAGTGCTTAAAATCTATCCTTGCCGCTGCTTGTGGCGGGGGTCCGTACAAATCACCCTGACCACGCGATTGCGGCGAATGATTTTGCAATTCCGGCAAATCTTCTTCACCGATGCACGCACTTTCATGATCTATCTCCCATCAAAACCTGAGCCAGGCAGGACCTCAGGCCCTGGACCCACTACCATAACCGCGCAGACTCGATTTCTTCATCAAACCTTCGTACTGATGAGACATCATGTGCGCCTGTAGCTGGCCCATGAAGTCCATCACCACAACAACAATAATCAGCAAAGAAGTCCCACCGAAGTAGAACGGCACCTGCCAGTACATAATCATGAATTCCGGCAACAGGCACACGGTGGCAACGTAAAACGCCCCCCACATCGTCAGCCGGGTCAGCACTTTGTCCAGGTACTCCGCCGTTTGGTGGCCGGGCCGCATGCCCGGAATAAAGGCACCGGATTTTTTCAGGTTGTCGGCGGTGTCCCTGGAGTTAACCGTCAGGGCAGTATAAAAAAAGCAGAAAAAGATAATCAGCGAACCGTACAGCAGGATGTAAACCGGCTGACCGGGCGACAGGCTCGCAGCTATGGTCTGCAGCCAGCCGACGTTATCGCTGGCACCGAACCAGCCCGCAATCGTCGCCGGGAACAGGATGATGCTGCTCGCGAAAATCGGCGGAATTACACCCGACATGTTGAGCTTGAATGGCAGATGCGAACTCTGGCCCTGCACCATCCTGCGGCCCTGCATGCGCCGTGCGTAATGCACCGGGATGCGGCGTTGGCCGCGCTCGACGAAGACCACGAAAGCGGTAACGCCCAGCACCAGGATAAAGAGGATCAGCGCCAGCGCCGGCAGCATCTGGCCGGTGCGCACCAGCTCGAAGGTACCGCCGATCGCCGATGGCAAACCGGAAATAATACTGGCCAGGATGATCATCGAAATACCGTTGCCAATCCCGCGCTCGGTGACCTGCTCGCCCAGCCACATCAGGAACATGGTTCCGGTGACCAGGCTGACTGCCGCCGTGAAAACAAAGGCGGTGCCAGGAGTGACCACCACGGCCTGGCTTTGCAGGGCGGTAGCAGCGGCAATTGATTGAAAGCCGGCCAGCCCAACCGTGGCAAAGCGCGTGTACTGCGTAATCTTGCGGCGTCCGGCCTCGCCTTCCTTGCGCATCTGCTGCAAGGTAGGGACGACGTGGCTCATCATTTGCATGATGATGGACGCGGAAATATAGGGCATGATGCCCAGCGCGAGAATACTCATGCGCTCCAGCGCGCCGCCGGAAAACATGTTGAAAACGTCAAGCAAGGTACCGCTTTGTTGATCGAACAAGGCAGCCATCGCTACCGGATCGACGCCTGGCACCGGGATAAACGTACCCACGCGATAGACGATCAGTGCGCCGACCAGGAATATCAGGCGCGTGCGCAACTCGGAGAAACGCGAAGCTTCACCGAGAGCCGCTGCTGGATTTCTTATTCCCTTTGCCACGATATGCTTTTCGTCCGCTGTGCCTGTTACTCGATTTTTCCGCCGGCAGCCTCAATGGCTGCCCGAGCGCCTTTGGTCACCAGCAAACCCTTGACGGTAACCGCCTTGTCGATTTTGCCCGAAGCAATGACCTTGATCCGGTCCGCGCGCGCAGGCACCAATCCCGCTTTTTTCAATGCGAGATCATCGACCACATCTTCAGTGGCCCCCTTTTCACAGGCAATGACCAACTCATGCAACCTGACCTCGGCTGCAAAACGGGCCTTGCGCGAGGCGAAGCCGACTTTGGGCAGACGCCGCTGCAACGGCATCTGGCCGCCTTCGAAGCCGACCTTGTGATAACCGCCGGATCGCGCATGCTGCCCCTTATGGCCACGGCCACAGGTCTTGCCCTGACCGGCGGAATGCCCGCGGCCCATGCGCTTACCGGCCTTCTTACTGCCCTCGGCGGGCTTTAAATCGTTGAGTCTCATCTTAGACTTCCTCGACCTTGAGCAGGTACGAAATCTTGTTGATCATGCCGCGGTTTTGCGGCGTATCCAGAACCGTCACGCTGTGGTTCATGCGCCGCAGCCCCAGGCCACGCACACAATCACGGTGCTTGGGCAAGCGGCCAAAACGACTCTTCACCAGAGTGACTTTCAACTGTTTCTTATCTGCCATGGTTTTAACCCAGAATCTCTTCCACAGACTTGCCGCGCTTTGCGGCAATGGTCTCTGGAGAATGCATCCCCAGCAGACCGTTGATAGTCGCGCGTACTACGTTGATCGGGTTCCGCGAACCATAACTCTTGGCCAGCACGTTGCGCACGCCGGCACACTCGAGTACGGCACGCATCGCGCCACCGGCAATCACACCGGTGCCTTCGGACGCAGGTTGCATGTACACCCGGGTCGCGCCATGACGACCGTTAAGGGCGTATTGCAAGGTGTCGTCCTTCAAGGCCACGGTCTGCAGGTTCTTGCGCGCGGCCTGCATGGCCTTTTGAATGGCGATCGGCACTTCGCGCGCCTTGCCATAACCAAAACCGACCCGGCCCTTGCCATCGCCGACCACGGTCAACGCGGTGAAACCGAACTGGCGGCCACCTTTGACAACCTTGGCGACGCGGTTAACGGTTACCAGCTTTTCAACCAGATCGTCGCTTGGACCTCTATCAAACTTAGCCATATGCAAAAACTCTTCCTGCTAGAACCCTGTCCGACCCCACAACGGGATCAGAACTCCAGGCCGCCCTCGCGGGCGGCATCGGCCAGCGCCTTGACGCGGCCATGAAAACGAAATCCGGAACGATCGAAGGCGACGCGCTTGACACCCGCTTTTTTCGCCTTCTCGGCAATTGCCTTGCCGACCACCGTTGCCGCTTCGACATTGCCGGTCTTCTTGACCGAAGCCCGCACATCTTTCTGCACCGTCGAAGCCGCGACAACAACCTTGCCGCCGGTCTGATCGATAATCTGGGCATAGATGTGCCGCGGCGTGCGATGCACGGTCAGGCGGAACTCACCCAGATCCATAATTCTGGCGCGGGTCTTGCGTGCCCGGCGCAAACGCGTTTTCTTGCTATCCATTCCTCACCTACTTCTTCTTCGCTTCCTTGATCCGGACCTGCTCATCGACATAGCGAACACCCTTACCCTTATAGGGCTCCGGTGGACGATAAGCGCGTATCTCGGCAGCGACCTGGCCGACTTTCTGCTTATCGACTCCCTTGACCACTACTTCCGTCTGGCTCGGGGTTTCGACCGTGACGCCTTCCGGCACCTGGTAATTGACCGGGTGCGAGAAGCCCAGCGTTAGTTTCAGCATATTGCCCTGCACTACCGCACGGTAACCGACGCCACGCAGTTCCAGCTTGCGCTCGTAACCGACGGTCACGCCCTGAATCATGTTGGCCAGCAAGGCGCGGGTTGTTCCGGCGATCGCAATGACCGATTTTTCTTCACGACGAACCTTGACGCTCAGCGCACCGTCCACCTGCTCCACCTGTATATCCGCATGCAGGTTGAGGGTCAGGTTGCCCTTGCTGCCCTTAATGCTCACCTGGCTGCCGCTCAGATTCACTTCCACGCCACTCGGCAACTCAACCGGTTGTTTGGCAACTCTAGACATCGTTAAACTCGCTATACGATATTCATTAAGGTGTCTTAAGACACCAAACACAAAATCTCACCGCCATGGCCCTGCTTGCGAGCTTCGCGGTCAGTCATCACACCACGGGACGTAGACACGATCGCCACCCCGAGGCCACCCAAAACTCTGGGCAGATCATCCTTGCCAAGGTAACTGCGCAGACCCGGGCGGCTGGCGCGCTTAAGCGACTCGATCACGGGCTTGCCTTCAAAATATTTCAAATCCACATGCAGCGTGCTGTGGCTGCCATTGACCTCGGTCTGGAATTCGATGATATAGCCTTCATCCTTGAGAACTTTGGCAATCGCCTGTTTGATTTTCGAGCCGGGCATGCTGACGCGAACCATACCGGCCTTTTGGCCATTACGGATGCGGGTCAACATATCGGCAATTGGATCGCTCATGCTCATTTTCGTAATCCTGTTTAAATATTCCGCTTACCAACTGGCCTTGCGCAGACCTGGTATCTCGCCATTCATCGTGGCTTCGCGAAGTTTGTTCCGGCCGAGACCGAACTTGCGATAAAAACCCTTGGGACGGCCGGTAATTGCGCACCGATTGCGCATCCGGGTCGGACTGGAATTGCGTGGCAAAGCCTGTATTTTCCTCATTGCCGCCATCCTCTCTTCGAGGCTGTTGTTAACGTTGCCGATAATCTCTTTGAGGAGCGCGCGTTTCGCCGCATAGCGCTGTACGCAACGGGCGCGCTTGACATCTCTTGCGATCATGGATTTTTTAGCCATTCCAATCGTCCTTTTTATTTCTTGAACGGAAAGTTGAACGCTTCCAGAAGCGCCCTTCCCTGTTCGTCATTCTTTGCCGTCGTGGTAATCGTGATGTCCATGCCGCGAATCGAATCGATATGGTCGAATTCGATTTCCGGAAATATGATCTGCTCCTGCACGCCCATGCTGAAGTTGCCGCGGCCATCGAACGACTTCGCGCTGAGGCCACGAAAATCGCGGATTCGCGGGATCGCGATATTCACCAGGCGGTCCAGAAACTCGTACATGCGCTCACGCCGCAAGGTGACTTTCGCGCCGATCGGGTAGCCATCGCGAATCTTGAAGCTGGCCACTGATTTGCGGGCACGCGTAACCAGCGCCTTCTGACCGGACAAACGGGCCAGGTCCGCAGTCGCCTTTTCCATCACCTTGCGGTCGGCGACCGCCTCTCCAATACCCATGTTGACGGTTATCTTGCTGATCTTCGGAACCTCCATTGGGTTTTTCAGGTTCAGCTTTTTCATCAGCGCCGGGGCAACTGTTTTTTTGTAATGTTCCTGTAATCTGGACATCGTCATTACTCTCTTAAACGTCCACAACTTCGTTGTTCGACTTGAAGTACCGTACCTTGCGGCCGTCTTCCAAAAAGCGGATACCTATCCGGTCGCCTTTCTTGGTTTGCGGGTTGTATAGCATCAGGTTGCTTTGTTCTATCGGCATTTCCTTATCGATAATGCCGCCCTTAACGCCGGCCTGCGGATTGGGCTTCTGGTGTTTCTTCACCATGTTGATGCCTTCGACCAGCACTCGCTCGTCATCATAGACACGCAACACGGTACCCCGGCGGCCCTTGTCCTTGCCGGTGATCACGATGATGCCATCGCCTGTTTTGATCTTTCTCATAACTCTTTGCTCCGCACCCGCTCAAAGCACTTCAGGTGCCAGCGAAATAATTTTCATGAACCGGCTGGTGCGCAATTCCCGGGTCACCGGGCCAAAAATACGCGTGCCAATCGGTTCCATGCGTGCATTCAGCAGCACCGCCGCGTTGCCGTCGAAACGTATCACCGACCCGTCGGGACGCCGCACGCCCTTACGGGTACGCACAACCACCGCATTGTAGATCTCGCCCTTTTTGACCTTGCCGCGTGGAATAGCGTCCTTGACGCTGACCTTGATAATGTCGCCCACGCCGGCATAGCGGCGCTTCGATCCGCCGAGCACCTTGATGCACTGCACGCGGCGAGCCCCACTGTTGTCTGCCGCGGTTAGTACGGTCTGCATCTGTATCATTGCTACGCTTCCAGTTTGCTCTGTTTAAATCCGGGTTCCCCGCTCAACGGCTGGGGGCCCGCTCCACGATGCTGTCCAGCCTCCAGCTCTTGTTCTTCGACAAGGGCCGGCATTCTGAAATAATTACTACATCGCCGGTATGGCACTCATTGTTTTCGTCGTGCGCCATCAGCTTGGATGTGCGCCGGATGTACTTGCCATACATCGGGTGCTTGACCAGCCGCTCCACCGAAACGGTAATTGACTTGTTCATCGCCCCGCTGACCACCTTGCCGGTTAGCGTGCGCTGCACTTTTCCCCTTTTTTCTGTGCTGTTCCCACTCATCACGAATCATCCTTTGACTGGCTCGATACCCGCCGCTGCTCGCCCATCACAGTTTTCAGCCGCGCGATATCCTTACGAACCTTACGGAACTGATCAGGCTTCGCCAGTTGCCCGGACGCTCGCTGCATGCGCAGGTTGAACTGCTCGCGCCGCAGTTTGATCAGTTCTTCCTGTAACTCGGCAGCGTTCTTGCTGCGAAATTCGCCTGCCTTCATCACATCACCTGCCTAGTGACGAAAGTCGTGGCAATCGGCAGCTTGGCTGCCGCCAGGCGAAATGCCTCGCGCGCCACATCTTCCGCCACCCCTTCCATTTCGTACAAAACCCGACCCGGCTGAATCTGGGCTACCCAGTATTCAACGTTACCCTTGCCCTTGCCCTGGCGAACCTCCAGCGGTTTCTTGGTAATCGGCTTATCCGGGAAAACCCGGATCCAGATCTTGCCGCCGCGTTTCACGTGGCGGGTCATCGCACGCCGCGCCGCCTCGATCTGCCGCGCGGTCAACCGCCCTCGTCCGATGGCCTTCAGGCCAAACACACCAAAAGCGACCGTGTTGCCGCGCTGGGCGAGACCCCGGTTCTTACCTTTCATCTGTTTGCGGAATTTGGTCCGCTTCGGCTGTAACATTTCTCAGCTGCTCCTCAAACCAGCGACGCCATCAAGCGGCGTTGTCGGCGGCTTCGCTACCGGTATCAGCGGTATCGAAAATTTCGCCTTTAAAAATCCAGACCTTTACACCGATAACTCCATAGGTCGTTTTGGCTTCGGCCAGGCCGTAATCGATATCGGCACGCAGTGTGTGCAGCGGCACACGACCTTCGCGGTACCACTCGCTGCGAGCGATCTCCGCGCCATTGAGGCGGCCGGCTACTTTCACCTTGATGCCCAGGGCGCCCAGGCGCATCGTATTGGTTACCGCGCGCTTCATCGCGCGGCGGAACATCACGCGGCGCACGAGTTGCTGTGCGATACCTTCGGCGACCAGCTTTGCGTCCAGCTCAGGTTTGCGAATTTCAGCAATCCTGATTTTTACGTCCTGAATCTTCAGGTCGAGCAACTTGGCGATATCGTTGCGCAGCTTCTCGATGTCTTCACCTTTCTTGCCAATCACGATGCCGGGACGGGCCGTGTGAATGGTGATGTGCGTTACCTTGTTAGCCGGACGTTCGATCTGGATACGGCTGACCGACGCTTCCGCCAGGCGTTTGTTCAGAAACTCCCTGACCTTGTGATCTGCGGCGACATTCCCGGCGAAATGCGCGCTGTCTGCATACCAGGTGGACAACCAGTCCTTGGTAATGCCAAGTCGAATCCCGATCGGATGTACTTTTTGCCCCATTACGGCTTCTCTCTTTACTCGTCCGCAACCTGGACGGTGATGTGACTGTTGCGTTTGATAATTCTCGCGCCACGGCCCTTTGCCCGCGCCCGGAATCGCTTGAGGGTCGGCGCTTCATCTACCATCACGCCCGAAATCCGCAATTCATCGATGTCGGCGCCGTGATTGTGCTCTGCATTTGCGATTGCCGATTCCAACACCTTTTTCAGGATCCGCGCGGCCTTCTTCGGCATAAAAGCCAAGGTCTGCAGCGCTGTTGCAACCGGTTGGCCGCGCACGGCATCGGCTACCAGACGGCATTTCTGCGGTGAGATCCGCGCATGCCGTAATTTTGCTGCTACCCGCATTCTCCCGACTCCTCGATTAAGTCTTCTTGTCGCCCGAGTGACCCCTGAAAGTCCGGGTCATTGCGAATTCGCCAAGCTTGTGGCCGACCATGTTTTCGGAAATCAGCACCGGCACGTGTTGACGGCCGTTATGAACGGCGATCGTCAGGCCCACCATGTCAGGCAACACCATGGAACGACGCGACCAGGTCTTGATCGGCCGGCGGCTGTTGCTGGCTACTGCTGCCTCTACCTTTTTGGCGAGGTGCGCATCCACAAAAGGACCTTTTTTGACTGAGCGTGGCACAGTGACTTCCTCTGATTAAGCTGCTTATTTTTTCTTGCGGCGACGGACGATCATGCTGTCCGTACGCTTGTTACTACGTGTCTTGTAACCCTTGGTCGGCACGCCCCATGGCGAGACCGGGTGACGACCACCAGAGGTACGCCCTTCGCCGCCACCGTGTGGGTGATCGACCGGGTTCATCGCCACACCGCGGACGGTCGGGCGCACCCCGCGCCAGCGGCTGGCTCCCGCCTTGCCCAGCTTGCGCAGGTTGTGTTCGTAATGGCCGACTTCGCCGATCGTCGCGCGGCAGTTGGCCAGCACCTTGCGCATTTCTCCAGAGCGCAGGCGCAGTGTTGCGTGGGCGCCTTCGCGGGCAACCAACTGTGCCGATGAGCCAGCGCTGCGGGCAAGCTGGGCGCCCTTGCCCAGTTTGAGCTCCACGCAATGCACCAGCGAGCCGACCGGTATGTAGCGCAACGGCAGAGCGTTGCCCGTCTTGATCGGCGCCTCCCGGCCGGCCATGATCTGATCGCCTTGTTGCATGCCTTTCGCCGCAATGATGTAGCGCCGCTCACCGTCGGCGTACAGCACCAGCGCGATGTGCGCGGTGCGGTTCGGATCGTATTCGATCCTCTCGACCTTGCCGGGCACACCATCCTTGTCGCGCTTGAAATCGATAATGCGATAGCGCTGCTTATGGCCACCACCCTGATGGCGAACCGTAATCCGCCCCTGGTTGTTGCGACCGCCCGTCTTGCTCTTGGGCGCCAGCAAAGGACCGTGAGGCTCGCCCTTATGCAGCCCGGTGTTCTTTACGCGAACAACGAAGCGGCGTCCGGCTGATGTTGGTTTTGCTTTTTGCAATGCCATAACTTTAGCTCTGTATCGTTAACCTTTTGCCAGAACCCGTTTTTATTCCGGATTCAGAAAATCAATATCGTGGCCTTCGGCCAGCTTTACGTAGGCCTTCTTCCAATCCGACCGGCGTCCCGGAGTCTGGCCAAACCGCTTGGCCTTACCCTTGACATTGACCACGGTGACGTTTTCAACCTTGACTTCGAACAGCAGTTCGACCGCCTTGCGAATTTCCGCCTTTTTGGCGTCGGTGCGCACCCGAAACGCGACCTGGTTATGCTTTTCCGCCACCCGGGTGGTCTTTTCGGAAACGTGCGGCCCGAGCAGGATTGTCATCAGTCTTTCCTGGCTCATCGCAGGCGCTCCTCGATCATTTTGACCGCCGGAACGGTGATCAGCACCTTTTCGAAACGCACGAGGCTGACCGGATCCAGTGCCGTCGCATCCAGCACATCGACGTTGTGAAGGTTGCGCGCGGCCAGAAACACATTTTCATCAAAGGCTTCAATAATGATCAGGACATTGTCCAGACCGAACTCCTTCAGCTTCTGCACCAGCAGTTTCGTTTTCGGCTCTGCAAGCTCCAGCGTGTCGATAACGACCAGCCGATCCTGACGGACCAGCTCGGACAGCATCGAACGAATCGCGCTGCGATACATCTTGCGGTTGACCTTCTGGCTGTGGTCACGTGTCTTGGCGGCAAATGTGCGCCCGCCGCCGACCCAGATCGGGCTGCGGATCGTGCCCGCGCGTGCCCGGCCCGTGCCTTTCTGGCGCCAGGGCTTGGCGCCGCCGCCGCGTGCGGAAGAGCGGTTTTTCTGCCCCTTGGTGCCGCTGCGCGCACCGGCCATGTACGCTGTGACCACCTGGTGGATCAGTGCTTCATTAAATTTGCTGCCAAAAGCCGTTTCGGAAACCTGGATATCGGAACCGCCTGCAGCCTTGTGCAATTTCAGTTTCATAGCCATGCCCTACTTCCCGCCTTTGACCGCCGGACGAATGATCACGTCGCCGCCGGCATTACCCGGGACAGCTCCCTTGACCAGCAGCAGGTTGCGCTCCACATCCACGCGAACCACTTCCAGGTTCTGCGAGGTGCGGCGCACGTTGCCCATGTGCCCAGCCATTTTCTTGCCCTTGAATACGCGGCCCGGGGTCTGGTTCTGACCGATGGAGCCCGGGGCCCGGTGGGCCAGCGAGTTACCGTGGGTCGCGTCCTGCATTTGGAAATGATGCCGCTTGATAACGCCAGCGTAACCTTTACCGATGGAGGTACCCTCGACATCGACTTTCTGGCCATTTTCGAAAAAATCGACCTTTATTTCGGACCCGGCTGGAAAATCGGCTCCTTCGTCGTTTTGCAGGCGGAATTCCCACAGACCGCGGCCCAGCTCCTGCCCGGCCTTGGCGAAGTGTCCGGCAATGGCTTTACTGACATGCGAGAGCTTGCGCGTACCGGTGGTGACCTGGAGCGCGCGATAGCCGTCGTTTTCCACGGTCTTTACCTGGGTGACCCGATTCGGCAACGCCTCAATGACGGTGACCGGAATCGATACTCCGGCGTCCGTAAACACGCGAGTCATACCGCATTTGCGGCCAACCAGACCAAGTGCCATTGTCCTGTTCCTCTACACCGTGCCGACTTCGATTGGCCAGCACTGACTACAAAAAAAGCGCCCGCTCCAGGCGGCAAAACTCCGCCGGGCGGCCGTCAAATAGCTGGCCCGACGCAGATTTACCGCGCCGGGCCAAAAAGAGCCCGGTATTATAGCAGGAAAACCCGCTAGTTCAATTTAATCTGGACGTCCACACCCGCCGGCAATTCAAGCTTCATCAGTGCATCCACGGTCTTGTCGGTCGGGTCCACGATGTCCATCAGCCGCTTGTGGGTGCGCAGCTCGTACTGGTCCCTGGCGTCCTTGTTAACATGGGGCGAAATCAGCACCGTAAAGCGCTCCATCTTGGTCGGCAAAGGCACCGGACCTTTCACGTGGGCGCCAGTCCGCTTCGCTGTTTCGACAATTTCCCTGGCCGAGGTATCGATCAGCCTGTGATCGAACGATTTCAGCCGTATACGGATATTCTGATTGCTTGCCATGTCTGTCTCTCGTTTGCCTGTTTACTCGATGATCTTGGCGACGACGCCGGCGCCGACGGTCCGGCCACCCTCACGGATGGCAAAGCGCAGACCCTCTTCCATGGCGATCGGTGCAATCAACTCAACCGTGACCTGCACATTGTCGCCCGGCATCACCATCTCGGTGCCATCGGGCAGGTATACCGCGCCGGTGACATCGGTGGTCCGAAAATAAAACTGCGGCCTATAGCCTTTGAAAAACGGCGTGTGACGACCGCCTTCTTCCTTGGTCAGCACATACACCTCGGCTTCAAACTTGGTGTGCGGGTGGATCGAACCCGGCTTCGCCAGCACCTGGCCGCGCTCCACTTCCTCGCGCTTGGTGCCGCGCAGCAAAACCCCCACGTTGTCGCCAGCCATCCCCTCGTCGAGCAGCTTGCGGAACATCTCTACACCGGTACAGGTGGTCTTGGTGGTCTCGTTGATCCCGACGATCTCCACCTCGTCGCCCACATGCACAACCCCGCGGTCGAGACGCCCGGTCTCCACCGTGCCGCGACCGGAAATCGAAAACACATCCTCGACCGGCATCAGGAAATCACCGTCGATCGCACGCTCGGGCAAGGGAATATAGCGGTCCATTTCCTCAACCAGCTTCAATACGCTGGCTACGCCGATATCGCTGTCGTCGCCTTCCAGCGCCTTCAGCGCCGAACCCACCACGATCGGCGTGTCATCGCCCGGGAACTCGTAAATCGACAGCAGCTCACGGATCTCCATCTCCACCAGCTCGATCAGCTCGGCGTCATCCACCATGTCCGCCTTATTCATATACACCAGGATGTACGGCACGCCCACCTGGCGGGCCAGCAGGATATGCTCGCGGGTCTGCGGCATCGGGCCATCGGCCGCCGAGACCACCAAAATCGCGCCATCCATCTGCGCCGCCCCGGTGATCATGTTCTTCACGTAATCGGCATGACCCGGGCAGTCAACGTGGGCGTAATGCCGATTTGCGCTCTCGTACTCCACGTGCGCCGTCGCGATCGTGATCCCCCGCGCCTTCTCTTCCGGTGCATTGTCAATCTGATCATACGCACGATACTCGCCGCCGTGCTTCTCAGCCATCAGCTTGGTCAATGCCGCCGTCAGCGTCGTCTTGCCATGATCCACATGACCAATCGTGCCTACGTTGATATGCGGCTTCGTACGTTCAAATTTTTCCTTGGACACGATGCACCTCTGCTTTGTCTGGTGTGTCTGTGTTTTGCTCTGTAAAACCGTCTTGCTCAGGACGCTTTTTTAATGACGTCGTCCGCCACGCTATGCGGCACCTGGGCGTACTTGGCGAACTCCATCGTGTAAGTCGCGCGGCCCTGTGACATGGAGCGCAGCGTAGTCGCGTAGCCGAACATCTCGGCCAGCGGCACCTCGGCACGGATCAGCTTGCCGGCGGGGCTGTCTTCCATGCCCGATGGCTGGCCACGACGGCGGTTAAGGTCGCCCATTACGTCGCCCATGTAGTCCTCCGGCGATACCACCTCTACCGCCATGATCGGCTCGAGCAACACCGGGTCGGCCTTGAGCGCGCCATCCCTGAACGCCATTGAACCGGCGATCTTGAACGCCATCTCACTCGAGTCGACGTCGTGATAGGAACCGTCGTAAAGGGTTACTTTGCAATCGACGACCGGATACCCGGCGATTACGCCATTACACATTTGTTCCTGGATGCCCTTGTCCACGGCATTGATGTATTCCTTCGGAACCGAACCGCCGACGATGGCGTTCTCAAATTCATAACCGGAGCCGGGCTCGACTGGCTCGATCCGGATATACACGTGACCATACTGACCGCGGCCGCCGGATTGCCGAATAAACTTGCCTTGCTGTTCGACCATCGTACGAATGGTTTCGCGATAGGCCACCTGGGGCCTGCCAACATTGGATTCCACGTTAAATTCACGGCGCATGCGGTCAACGATGATATCGAGGTGCAGTTCGCCCATGCCCGAGATGATGGTCTGGCCCGATTCCTCATCGGTATGCACCCTGAACGACGGGTCTTCCTTGGCCAGTTTGCTAAGCGCCATACCCATCTTTTCCTGATCGGCCTTGGTTTTCGGTTCGACCGCAACGGCGATGACCGGCTCCGGGAATTCCATGCGTTCCAGCGTGATTATGTGCTTTGGATCGGACAGCGTATCGCCCGTGTTGACATCCTTCAGGCCGACCGCAGCAGCTATATCGCCAGCAAATACTTCCTTGATTTCGGTACGATCGTTGGCGTGCATCTGCAAAATCCGGCCAATCCGCTCTTTGCGGCCCTTGACCGGGTTGTAAACCGTGTCGCCCGACTTGAGCACACCCGAATAAACGCGGAAAAAGGTCAGCGAACCGACGAACGGGTCGGTGGCAATCTTGAACGCCAGCGCCGCAAACGGCTGATCGTCATCCGCTGGGCGCTCTTCTTTCTCACCGTTCTCCAACTCGCCCTGGATGGCCGCCACATCGATCGGCGAAGGCAGCAACTCGATAATTATGTCCAGCACCGCCTGTACGCCCTTGTTTTTGAACGCGGAACCACAGACAGTTGGTACGATTTCGTTGTTAATGGTGCGCCGGCGCAGGCCACGAACAATTTCTTCGCGGCTCAGGTCGCCCTCTTCGATGTATTTCTCGAGCAAAACCTCGTCGGCCTCGGCTGCGGCCTCGACCATGATCTCGCGCCATTTCTCGGCAGCCGCCCGCATTTCTTCGGGAATCTCGCGTGCCTCATAACTGGTGCCCTGGGTTGAATCGTCCCAGTAGATCGCCTTCATCTGCAGCAAGTCGATGACGCCTTCGAAATGCTCCTCGGCGCCGATCGGGATCTGCAAGGCAACCGGGTTGCCGCCAAGACGCTCCTTGATCTGCTGAAGGACACGAAAAAAGTCGGCGCCGGCCCGGTCCATCTTGTTGATAAAAGCCATGCGCGGCACGCCATACTTGTTGGCCTGACGCCAAACCGTTTCCGACTGGGGTTCGACCCCGCCGACCGAACAGAACACCGCGACAGCGCTGTCCAGCACGCGCAGTGAACGCTCGACCTCGATCGTAAAATCAACGTGTCCGGGTGTATCGATAATATTGATCCGGTGCTCCGGGAACTGCTTGTTCATCCCGGACCAGAAACAGGTCGTCGCCGCCGAGGTAATGGTGATCCCCCGTTCCTGCTCCTGTTCCATCCAATCCATGACAGCAGCCCCATCGTGCACTTCACCGATCTTGTGGGAGACACCGGTATAAAACAGGATGCGCTCGGTCGTCGTCGTCTTGCCCGCATCAATATGGGCCATGATGCCGATATTGCGGTAGCGATCGATGGGCGTGGTCCGTGGCACTATCCGTTCCTCTGTAAGCTAAAGCGCTGGTCTACCAGCGGAAATGGGCGAAAGCCTTGTTGGCTTCTGCCATACGATGCGTGTCTTCACGCTTTTTGGCGGCAGCGCCACGGTTTTCCGACGCGTCCATCAGTTCATTCGCCAGGCGATGCGCCATGGACTTTTCGCTGCGCTTGCGTGCGGCATCGATAATCCAGCGCATGGCCAGAGTTTGCCGGCGAACCAGCCGGACTTCGACCGGAACCTGGTAGGTGGCGCCACCGACACGGCGGGACTTCACCTCAACCTGGGGTTTGACGTTTTCCAGCGCCTGCTCCAGCAATTCGATGGCCTGCTCATCGCTCAATGACTTTTTCTCGGCAATGCGGTCCAGCGCGCCATAGATCACTTTCTCGGCCACCGACTTCTTGCCGTCGTTCATGACCATATTCATGAATTTCGCAAGCAGTTCACTACCGTGCTTGGGATCCGGGAGAATTACACGTTTTGGAGCGGATACACGTCTGGACATTGATCAATACTCTTTAACTGTTGGTGGGGACTGCTTTCTTGCCGCTGTCAGGACTTGGGTTTCTTGGCGCCGTACTTGGAGCGGCCCTTGCGCCGGTCGGATACACCGGCGCAATCCAGGGTTCCCCGAATCGTGTGGTAACGGACACCCGGCAAATCCTTGACCCGGCCACCTCGAATCAGAACCACCGAGTGCTCCTGGAGGTTATGCCCTTCGCCACCGATGTAACTGGTCACTTCAAAACCATTGGTCAGGCGGACCCGGGCCACTTTCCGCAGAGCCGAGTTCGGCTTCTTCGGCGTTGTCGTGTAGACACGCGTACACACGCCACGCTTTTGCGGGCTGGCTTCGAGAGCCGGAACCGTGCTTTTCGCAACCCGCTTTTTGCGCGCCTTGCGGACCAATTGATTTACTGTCGCCATGCTCTTTACTCTTTATTTGACGCGCTTTCAGGCGCACCTGTAAAACGATCTCCGCCGGCATCCGAAACCGAAAATATCCAAGCGGAGACACAGCGAGCCGCCTAAATCGGCGGCTCGTGAAATCCCTTAAACAAGCGCACAGATCGGCCCCAGCCGACCTGCCTGGTTAAGATGCGCGAATTTTATGAACCGGCCCCCCGGGTGTCAAGCAAAGTCGGGCGAAAAACCCCCAACTCCACACTCGCCCCGGAACCGGTTTGCCAGCCGGCCTCAGGCCTGCTCGTCCGCTGCCTCTTTGGCCTCCTTGACAAGCACCGGCGCAGCCGTTTCCGCGGCCTGAGCCTGGACTGCTTCTTCGATAGCGCCCGGTGCCTCCACCGTGGCAGTTTCTGCCTCGGCTTCTTCAGCAGCGGGGATCTGAATCAACTGATCCGCCAGCGCTTCAGCCTTCGAACGGCGCCGTTTGCGGTGATACGACATGCCGGTACCGGCGGGTATCAGGCGTCCGACGATCACGTTCTCCTTCAGTCCCCTAAGATCGTCGCGCAAACCGCGAACGGCTGCCTCGGTCAGAACCCGGGTCGTTTCCTGGAAAGAGGCCGCCGAAATGAACGATTCGGTGGCCAGCGAGGCCTTGGTGATGCCCAGCAGCACCGGCGTGAGCTCGGCCTGCTTCTTGTTCATGCGTTCCATTTCCTGGTTCAACTCGATCAGCCTGGCGCGATCCAGCTGTTCGCCCTTCAACAGGCGGGTATCGCCCGGATCCTTGATCTCAACTTTGCGCAGCATCTGGCGAATGATCACCTCGATATGCTTGTCGTTGATTTTAACGCCCTGCAGCCGATAAACGTCCTGGATTTCGCGAACCAGGTAGTCAGCCAGCTGCTCTACTCCCTGCAAACGCAGAATGTCATGCGGATTGGGCTCGCCATCGGCAATTTCTTCGCCGCGCTCGACCTGCTCGCCTTCGAACACGTTCAGGTGCCGCCATTTTGGGATCAACTCCTCGTGTGCCTCGCCGTTCTCATCGGTGATCACGAGGCGGCGCTTACCCTTGGTTTCCTTGCCATAACTAACCGTACCGGTATGTTCGGCCAGAATCGATGCTTCTTTCGGCTTGCGGGCCTCGAAAAGATCGGCCACGCGCGGCAGACCACCCGTGATATCACGGGTCTTCGAGGTTTCCTGCGGTATCCTCGCAAGCACATCACCGACAGACACCTTGGCGCCGTCTTCCTTGTTGACCAGCGCTCCCGCTGGCAAGGCGTAGACCGCGGGAATATCGGTATTGGCAAAACAAACCGGCTTGGCGTCCTTACCCTTTTTGTCCATCAGCGTGACGGTCGGACGCAGATCGCGGCCCACAGCCGTGCGCTGCTTGGCATCCAGTACTTCGATGCTGGTCAGGCCGGTAAACTCATCGACCTGGCGGCTGACGGCCACGCCATCTTCAAAGTCCTCAAAGCGGATGTATCCGTCCACTTCGGTGACGACCGGGTGGGTGTGCGGGTCCCAGGTCGCGACCATTTGCCCTGGCTCGACTTTTGCCCCGTCGCGGATCGTAATCATCGCACCGTAGGGGATCTTGTAACGCTCGCGTTCGCGACCGTATTCGTCCATCACGCCAAGCTCGCCTGAACGCGATACCGCGACCAGATGCCCCTTGGCGTGCTGCACAGTCTTGATGTGGCGCAGGTGTGCCGTGCCTTTGCTCTTGATCTCAACGCTGTTGACGGCTGCGGCACGCGATGCGGCGCCACCGATATGGAAGGTCCGCATCGTCAGCTGGGTACCGGGTTCACCGATCGATTGCGCGGCAATTACACCCACGGCTTCGCCGATGTTGATCCGATCGCCACGACCCAGATCGCGCCCATAACAGCTTGCGCAGACTCCATACAGGGTTTCACAAGCGATCGGCGAGCGGACCATTACGGAGTCGATCTGGTTCTGCTCCAGCATATCCACCCAGTGCTCATCCAACAGCGTACCGGTCGTCGCGACCACCTCTTTTTTTCTTCCGGGTTTGACGACGTCCCTGACCAGGACTCTGCCCAGCACACGCTCGCTCAGCGGTTCGACCACGTCACCGCCTTCGACCAACGGAGTCATTATCAGACCGGCCGTGGTGCCACAATCTTCCTCTGTGACGACCAGGTCCTGCGCAACATCGACCAGGCGTCGTGTCAGGTAACCCGAGTTCGCAGTTTTCAGTGCAGTGTCGGCCAGACCCTTGCGCGCGCCGTGAGTGGAGATAAAGTACTGCAGGACATCCAGGCCTTCCCGGAAATTCGCGGTAATCGGCGCCTCGATAATCGAGCCATCCGGTTTGGCCATCAGTCCACGCATCCCGGCCAGTTGCCTGATCTGTGCCGCCGAACCACGAGCCCCCGAATCAGCCATCATATAAATTGAGTTAAAGGATTCCTGGCTGACCTTCTCGCCTTTGGCGTTAACCACCACTTCGGTGCCTAACTCTTTCATCATCGCGTTGGCCACCTGATCATTGGTACGCGACCAGATATCCACGACCTTGTTATAGCGCTCGCCATCGGTCAGCAATCCGGAGGAGTACTGATCCTGGATTTCCTTTACCTCGGCTTCGGCCGCCGTCAGGATCTCCGCCTTTTCATCCGGCACAACCATGTCGTTAGCGCAGATGGATATACCGGCACGCGTTGCATAGTGAAATCCGGTGTACATCAGGCGATCGGCGAAAACGACCGTTTCTTTCAGACCGACGTCGCGGTAGCAAGCGTTGATGACTCGCGAAATCGCTTTCTTGTCCATGGTCTGATTAACCAGGTCGAATGACAGCCCCTCGGGCAATATCTCGCTGAGCAGCGCGCGCCCCACGGTGGTGTCGTAAACCTTGCAGGTTGTGGTTTTCTCCCCTTGTTCATCGAACATCGTTAGCTTTATCCGGGCCTTGACCAGGGCCTGCAGCTCAACGTGCCTGTTCTCGTAGGCACGATGTACTTCGGCGACGTCGGCAAACATACTGCCTTCACCGCGCGCATTAATGCGCTCCCGCGACATGTAATAAAGACCGAGCACCACATCCTGTGACGGCACGATAATCGGGTCACCATTGGCCGGCGAAAGAATATTGTTCGATGCCATCATCAGCGCGCGCGCTTCGAGTTGCGCCTCGATCGACAAGGGCACATGAACCGCCATCTGGTCGCCATCGAAGTCGGCATTAAACGCCGTACAGACCAGCGGGTGAAGCTGGATCGCTTTGCCTTCGATCAGCACCGGCTCGAATGCCTGGATGCCCAGGCGATGCAGCGTCGGCGCCCGATTGAGCATTACCGGGTGCTCGCGAATCACCTCTTCGAGGATATCCCAGACTTCCGGGCCTTCGCGTTCAACCAGGCGTTTCGCGGATTTGATCGTCGCCGCTTCGCCACGCAATTGTAACTTGCTGAAAATAAAGGGTTTAAATAGCTCGAGCGCCATTTTCTTTGGCAACCCGCATTGGTGCAGTTTCAGCGTAGGACCGACCACGATGACCGAACGGCCGGAGTAGTCCACTCGCTTGCCGAGCAGGTTCTGGCGAAACCGCCCCTGCTTGCCCTTGATCATGTCAGCCAGCGACTTCAGCGGGCGTTTGTTGGTGCCGGTGATCGCACGGCCGCGCCTGCCGTTGTCGAGCAGCGCATCGACCGATTCCTGCAACATACGTTTTTCGTTGCGCACGATGATATCCGGTGCGTTCAACTCCAACAGCCGGCGCAGGCGGTTGTTGCGGTTAATAACGCGGCGGTATAAATCGTTCAGATCGGAAGTCGCAAAACGGCCGCCATCAAGCGGCACCAGCGGACGCAGGTCCGGTGGCAGCACCGGCAGGACGGTCAGCACCATCCACTTCGGGTGGTTGCCCGAGGAGATAAAAGATTCCAGCAGCTTCAGCCTCTTGGACAACCTTTTTAGCTTGGTCTCCGAACCGGTGGCATCCATGTCCTCGCGGACTTTCACGACTTCGGCGTTGAGGTCCAGGCTCCCCAGCAGTTGATAAACCGCCTCCGCGCCCATCCTGGCGTCAAAATCATCGCCATGTTGTTCGATGGTATCCAGATAGGCCTCGTCCGAAAGCAGTTGCCCACGCTCCAGCGGCGTCATGCCGGGGTCGATAACGACGAAGGCCTCGAAATAGAGGATGCGCTCGATTTCGCGCAGCGTCATATCCAGCATCAGGCCGATACGCGACGGCAATGATTTCAAAAACCAGATATGCGCAACCGGGCTGGCCAGTTCGATGTGGCCCATACGCTCGCGGCGCACCTTCGACTGAACGACCTCGACACCGCATTTCTCGCAGACCACGCCACGATGCTTCAGGCGCTTGTACTTGCCGCAAAGACATTCGTAATCCTTGTTCGGGCCGAAAATCTTGGCGCAGAACAAGCCATCGCGTTCCGGCTTGAAGGTCCTGTAATTGATGGTCTCAGGTTTTTTGACTTCACCCCAGGACCACGAACGGATCATTTCCGGCGACGCCAGCCCGATGCGAATCGCATCGAAATCGTCGTTCGGAGTCAGCTGCTTTGCAAATTTCAGTAAATCTCTCATTGGCTCAATCCTGCTCAAGTTCAATGTTGATGCCCAGCGAGCGAATTTCCTTCACCAGCACGTTGAAGGACTCGGGCATACCCGCATCCATCATGTGCGTGCCATCAACAATGTTTTTGTACATACGCGTGCGGCCTTGCACGTCATCCGACTTGACCGTCAGCATTTCCTGCAGCGTATAGGCGGCGCCATAGGCTTCCAGCGCCCAGACCTCCATCTCACCGAAGCGCTGGCCGCCGAACTGTGCCTTACCTCCCAGCGGCTGCTGGGTAACCAGGCTATACGGCCCAGTTGAGCGCGCATGCATCTTGTCGTCAACGAGGTGGTTAAGCTTGAGCATGTACATATAACCCACGGTTACGGGTCGGTCGAACCGCTCACCGGTACGGCCGTCGTAAAGAATGCTCTGACCATCGGTGGCCAGACCGGCGAGTTCCAGCATGTTCTTGATCTCGCTCTCGTCCGCGCCATCGAATACCGGTGTCGCCATCGGCACGCCGTCGCGCAGATTACCCGCCAGTTCAATCAACTCCGCGTCGCTGAAGGACTTGAGGTCTTCCTGCTTGCCACCGGTGGTGTTGTAAATCTGGTGGAGGTATTTGCGCAGTTCGGCTATCGGCCGCTGCTGATCCAGCAGCGCGGCAATTTTTCGACCGAGTCCCTTGGCCGCCCAGCCCAGGTGCGTTTCCAGCACCTGGCCGACGTTCATGCGCGATGGCACACCCAGCGGGTTCAACACGATGTCGACCGGCGTGCCATCTTCAAGATAAGGCATGTCTTCGACCGGTACGATGGTCGAGATGACGCCCTTGTTGCCATGCCGGCCAGCCATCTTGTCGCCCGGCTGGATGCGGCGCTTGACGGCAAGATACACTTTGACCATTTTGAGCACGCCCGGGGCGAGGTCGTCGCCTGCCGTAATTTTCTGCTTTTTCTCTTCGAAGCGGAGATCGAATTCCCGGCGTTGCTCCTCGAGGCGTTCCTTGGCGCGGGCGAGTTTGCCCGCCGCATTGTCGTTGTGCAATCGAATCTCAAACCACTGGTCTCGCGATAATTCCTCGATGTAGGCCTTGGTGATCTTGCTACCCTTTTTCAGCTTGTTCGGACCGCCGTCGGCGACCTTGGCGAGCAGCATTTTCTCGATCCGCTGGAAGATATCTTCTTCGAGGATCCGCTGCTGATCGTTGAGGTCTTTCTTGACCTGCTTCAGCTCGCTACCTTCGATCGCCAGCGCACGCGCGTCCTTCTCGACGCCGTCACGGGTAAACACCCGGACATCGATAACGGTTCCATCCATCCCCGGCGGGACCCGTAAAGAAGTGTCTTTAACATCCGATGCTTTCTCGCCAAAAATGGCCCGCAACAGTTTTTCTTCCGGCGTGAGCTGAGTCTCGCCCTTTGGCGTAACCTTGCCCACCAGAATATCGCCGGCATTGACTTCTGCACCGATAAAGGCGATTCCCGATTCGTCGAGATTGGCCAGCGCCGAATCGCCGACATTGGGAATATCCGCGCTGACTTCCTCGGAACCCAGCTTGGTATCGCGCGCCACGCAAGTCAGCTCTTCAATGTGGATGGTTGTAAAGCGATCCTCGTGGACCAGGCGCTCCGAGATCAGTATGGAATCTTCGAAGTTGTAGCCATTCCACGGCATGAACGCGACCATCAGGTTCTGGCCCAGCGCCAGTTCACCCATATCGGTTGACGGCCCGTCGGCCAGCACATCGTTGCGCTCGATCTGGTCACCGGCTTTTACCAGCGGGCGCTGATTGATGCAGGTGTTCTGGTTGGAGCGCGTGTACTTGGTCAGATTATAAATGTCCACGCCCGATTCGTTGGCGCCAGTCTCTTTGTCATTGACGCGCACCACGATTCTGGACGCATCGACCAAATCGACCACGCCGCCGCGACGCGCGAGCACGGTAACACCCGAGTCTATGGCGACGATGCGTTCCATCCCGGTTCCCACCAACGGCTTTTCAGCACGCACCGTGGGCACAGCCTGACGTTGCATATTCGACCCCATCAGGGCGCGGTTGGCATCGTCATGCTCGAGGAACGGGATCAGCGATGAGGCGACCGATACGATCTGCCGCGGCGAAACATCCATATAGCTGATCTGATCCGGGTTGGCCATCGTGAACTCGTTACGGGAACGGCAGGAAATCAGGTCTTCGGTAAAACGCCCGAGCTTGTCCAGTTTCGCGTTGGCCTGGGCAATCATGTACTGGCCTTCCTCGATCGCCGACAGGTACTCGATTTTGCCGCTGACCTTGCCCTTCTTCACTTTGCGGTACGGTGTCTCGAGGAAACCGTACTCGTTGGTGCGGGCATAAACCGCCAGCGAGTTGATCAGGCCGATATTCGGACCCTCGGGTGTTTCGATCGGGCACACCCGGCCATAGTGAGTCGGGTGAACGTCACGAACCTCGAAGCCGGCACGCTCACGAGTAAGACCACCCGGCCCAAGCGCCGACACGCGCCGCTTGTGGGTAACCTCCGACAAAGGATTGTTCTGATCCATAAACTGGGACAACTGGCTGGAACCGAAAAATTCCTTGACCGCCGCTGCCACCGGTTTGGCGTTGATCATCTCCTGCGGCATCAGCCCTTCGGATTCGGCCAGACTCAGCCGTTCCTTGACCGCGCGCTCGACGCGAACCAGGCCGATACGGAATGCGTTTTCGGCCATTTCGCCAACGCTGCGGATACGGCGGTTACCCAGGTGGTCGATATCATCGACCGTGTCATTGGTGTCGCGGATATTGATCAGCGTACGCAGGGCGGCGATGATGTCTTCCTTGTTGAGTACACCCGAGCCCTCGGAATGGTCGCGACCAACCCTGCGGTTGAACTTCATGCGCCCAACAGCCGACAGGTCGTAACGCTCCGGATTGAAAAACAAATTGTTAAACAGGTTCTCCGCCGCATCTTTGGTCGGCGGCTCGCCAGGACGCATCATGCGATAAATTTCGACCAGCGCCTCAAGGCGATTGGTGGCCGGATCGATACGCAGCGTATTGGAGATAAACGGGCCCTTGTCCAGCTCATTGATATACAGAGTCTGTATTTTCTTTTCGCCGGCCTCCCTCAACTGCTCGATCAGTTCCACGGTCAGCTCGTCGTTGGCCTTGGCCAGCAGCTCGCCGGTTTCCTTATTGACGATGTTGTGCGCCAGGATCTTGCCTTCAAGATATTCCGGAGATATCTCCAGTTCCTTGATCTTGGCGTCCTCGATCTGCTTGACATGGCGGGCGCTGATGCGACGCCCCTCTTCGACGATGATCTTGCGCCCCACCTTGATATCGAACGGCGCCGGCTCTCCGCGCAACCGCGATGGCAACAGCTTCATTTTTATCGCTGTCTTGCCCAGCGTAATGTTGTTGAATTCGAAAAACGTGGACAAAATCTCCTCGTCGTCCATCCCCAGGGCACGCAGAATAATCGTGACCGGCAGTTTGCGGCGGCGATCGATGCGGGCAAAAATGCAGTCTTTCGGATCGAACTCGAAATCAAGCCATGAACCGCGATACGGGATGACCCGCGCGTTGAACAGCAATTTTCCCGATGAATGGGTCTTGCCCTTGTCGTGGTCAAAAAACACGCCCGGCGAGCGATGCAACTGCGAGACTATGACGCGCTCCGTTCCGTTGATCACAAAAGTACCGTTATCGGTCATCAGCGGCATCTCACCAAGATAGACTTCCTGCTGACGGATTTCCTTCACCGGCTTTACACTGCCCGGCGCTTCCTTGTCACGAATTTCGAGATCGACAAGTACCCGCAACGGGGCCGAATAGGTCAGACCGCGGAGCTGGCATTCCTTGACATCGAATGCCGGCACACCGAGACGATAGCTCACATACTGTAGCGCGGCATTCCCGGAATAACTGACAATCGGAAACACCGATTTGAATGCTGCGTGCAAGCCCATGTCCTTGCGCTTTTTCGCCTCGATATCGACCTGCAGAAATTTACGGTACGAATCGAGTTGTATGGACAAAAGATAAGGTATATCAAGAATACTCGGCTGTTTGCCAAAATCCTTGCGTATGCGCTTTTTCTCAGTGAACGAATATGCCATCGTGTGCTACCTCGGTTCGGGCTGTTGCATCAGGCCGCTATACAGCGGCTTTCAGCCCGGCATAAAACAGAAACGGGAAAAGGCCGGCGATCACAATCACCAGCCGATCCCGGTTGACGGGCAATGCCCGTACCCGCAAAACATAGCAAGCAGCTTCCGCTTACTTGATTTCAACGCTTGCGCCAGCTTCCTCAAGCTGCTTTTTGACGTCCTCGGCTTCGTCCTTGTTTACCGCTTCCTTGATCGAGGCGGGAGAGGATTCCACCAGGTCTTTGGCTTCTTTCAGGCCGAGACCTGTCAATGCGCGAACGACCTTGATGACGGGCACCTTGGTGGCGCCAAACGAGGTCATGACGACCTCAAACTCGGTCTGTTCCACGGCTGCCTCCTCGCCACCGGCAGCCGGTGCTGCGGCAACCGCCACGGGGGCAGCAGCGGACACGCCGAACTTCTCTTCCATGTCGGAAATCAGTTCAACAACGTCCATCACGCTCATCTTGGAGATTGCTTCGAGAATCTCGTTTTTCGATACAGCCATTTCTAAAACTCCTGTTGTGTTACCCACACAAATATATTGATTAGTCGTCAGGTCAGTAGCGGGTCATGCCGCCTGCTTATGATCGCGAACAGCCGCTAGCGTACGCACCAGTTTGGTGTGCGGTTCGGCAAGAGTGCGGACCAGCTTGGTGATCGGCGCCTGTATGACGCCTGCGAGCATGCCCAGTGCCTGCTCGAGATTTGGCAGTGATGCCAAACGATCCAGATCGGCGGCCGGCAGCAAATTGCCGCTAATGGCCAGACCGACTGTTACCAGCTTGTCGTTTTCCTTGGCGAACTTTTTCACCACACGGGCCGCTGCGCCCGGGTCCTCCTGAGAGAACGCCAGTAGCAACGGGCCATTCAGGATCTCGCCCAGGCACTCGAATTCAGTGCCTTCGATCGCCCTGCGCGCCAGCGTGTTCTTGACCACACGCAGGTAAACACCGGACTCGCGCGCTTGTTTGCGCAACTCCGTCATTTGCGTAACAGTCAGTCCACGATACTCAGCCGCCAAGGCTGAATAAGCATTGGCGGCCACTACATTGACCTCTGCGACAAGTGCTTTTTTGTCTTCCAGACGCAATGGCATGGTTACCTCCTGAAAAAAGGGTCCATCTATAAATAAGGAGGAACTTCCTGTTCCACCCCCTCACGAATGCTCCGGCGTTTCCGCCATCGCAGCTTCGACAGTGGCCCTCCAGCACAGGATGCTGACGTGGGTAACACCGTCTGCGCAGGCCGATAGCCTCAATTAAAAGTTCCACAATCCGGCCGCGTCTTTACAGCCATGCGTCACTCACCTGCGGTCTTTGACGATTACCGGATTGCTCCGGCTCTCATGCACTCCCTTGCGGTTCCCGAACTCAGCCGACAAAAATCGCCGACCAACCCGACAACCACTCCGGTACTCAAATCGTGGCCTGATCCACCGGTATCCCCGGTCCCTGAGTCGACGACAGGGTCAGGCCTTTCATATATATGCCCTTGGCCGATGCCGGCTTTGCCTTGACCAGGTCGGACAGCAAGGCGTCGAGATTTTCCCGCAGCGCCTTGACTTCGAAGCCGCTGACCCCGATCGGGCAATGGATGATCCCGGCCTTGTCGGTTCGATAACGTACTTGCCCTGCCTTGGCATTGGTTACGGCGGATGCCACATCGGCGGTCACCGTGCCAACTTTTGGATTGGGCATCAACCCGCGCGGACCCAGAATCTGCCCCAATGGACCGACTACCCGCATCGCATCCGGGGTCGCAATCAAAACGTCGAAGTCCAGTTCGCCAGCCTTGATTTTTTTGGCCAGGTCTTCAAAACCTACGATATCGGCGCCGGCTTTCGTCGCCTTTTCAGCGTTGTCGCCCTGGGCGAAAACCGCCACGCGCACCGTTTTCCCAAGACCATGCGGCAACACGGTCGAGCCACGAACGACCTGGTCGGACTTGCGAGGATCCACGCCCAGGTTGACCGACACATCGACCGACTCGGTAAATTTGGCCGTGGCCATTTCCTTGACCAACGCTATCGCCTCGTCAACGGCGTAAGCCTTGCCCGGCTCGATTTTGTCAGCCCAGGATTTTTTGCGTTTGCTGATCCGGGCCATCTCAAACGCCCTCCGTTTCTATGCCCATGCTACGGGCCGTACCCGCGATCGTGCGAACGGCCGCATCCATATCGGCAGCGGTCAGGTCCGGCTCCTTGGCGGTGGCAATTTCCTCGAGTTGGGCGCGACTGACCCTGCCGACTTTCTCGGTATTCGGCGTGCCGCTGCCTTTCTTGATTTTCGCGGCTTTCCTCAGCAAGACCGCGGCGGGCGGTGTCTTGCTGATAAAGGTGAAGCTGCGATCGCTGTAAACCGTGATCACCACAGGAATCGGCAAGCCGGGCTCGACACCCTGGGTATGGGCATTGAAGGCTTTACAAAATTCCATGATGTTGACGCCATGCTGGCCCAGCGCCGGTCCTACCGGTGGGCTGGGGTTAGCCTGGCCAGCCGGGATTTGCAATTTGATAAATCCCTGAACTTTCTTGGCCATGATTTAAATCCTCGTTTGGGTGCAAACGCCTTGCGGCTCCCCGCCTGCTTCCATTCCGACATGCCGGCAAACCGGCCTCGTCCTTGTAATTCCAGCCGCTGTTTTCATCCTGAAACCCGCCTCAGGCTTTTTCGACCTGGGAAAAATCCAACTCCACCGGTGTGGAGCGTCCGAGTATCTGCACAGCAACCTGCAGACGACTCTTTTCATAGTTGACCTGCTCGACGACTCCGTTGAAATCGTTGAATGGCCCGTCAACCACGCGCACCAACTCGCCGGGCTCGAACAGCACCTTGGGCCTCGGCTTGTCGACACCTTCCTGAACCCGCTGCACGATGCCCTCCGCTTCCTTCTCGGAAATTGGCGCTGGCTTGTCGCTGGTCCCGCCAATAAACCCCAAAACCTTGGGTACTGACTTCACCAGGTGCCAGGTCTCCTCGTCCATATCCATCTGCACCAGCACATAGCCCGGGTAAAACTTTCTTTCGCTCCGCCGTTTCTGGCCATTCTTCATTTCCACCACTTCTTCGGTGGGGACGAGAATCTCGCCAAACTTATCCTGCATGCCATCGAGCTCGATACGCTCTTCCAGCGATTTTTTCACCTTGTGCTCGAAATTCGAGTAGGCATGCACTACGTACCAGCGCAGGGCCATGTCAGCCTCCCTGCCCGGTCAAAGTCTTGGTTACCCACAACAGACCCATATCCAGACCCCAGAAAAACACGCCCAGGATGATGACGAAAACAATTACCGCCAGCGTGGTCTGCGTCGTGTCCTGCCGATTCGGCCAGACCACTTTGCGTAACTCTACACGCGACCCCTGGATGAACTGCCACGCGTTCCGGCCCATTGCAGTCTGCATGACGATGGCGATGGCGATCACTACAGACGCCAGAACGCCGCCCGCCCTGATCAGGACCGACATATCCGGATAATAGTAATAGCCGCCGATCCCGCTGATCAGAACGGCGATCGCTAGCAAAAGCTTTACTTTATCCAGTGCGCTGGCACCGGTTTCGGTCTGGGCGTTCATGGATGATCGCAGAATCAGTCGTCAATGCAGCCGCCGGGGCTCTCCGGAACCGTGGCAGGCCAGGAGGGAATCGAACCCCCAACCTGCGGTTTTGGAGACCGCCGCTCTGCCAATTGAGCTACTGGCCTGTTGTACCTCTCGCGGATAAAGCGGACACACGACCGGAAATCCACGGTCGCATACCTGTGTTAAAAAAACTACTCGATGATCTTGGCGACGACGCCGGCGCCGACGGTCCGGCCACCCTCACGGATGGCAAAGCGCAGACCCTCTTCCATGGCGATCGGTGCAATCAACTCAACCGTGACCTGCACATTGTCGCCCGGCATCACCATCTCGGTGCCATCGGGCAGGTATACCGCGCCGGTGACATCGGTGGTCCGAAAATAAAACTGCGGCCTATAGCCTTTGAAAAACGGCGTGTGACGACCGCCTTCTTCCTTGGTCAGCACATACACCTCGGCTTCAAACTTGGTGTGCGGGTGGATCGAACCCGGCTTCGCCAGCACCTGGCCGCGCTCCACTTCCTCGCGCTTGGTGCCGCGCAGCAAAACCCCCACGTTGTCGCCAGCCCTCCCCTCGTCGAGCCGCTTGCGGACCATCTCTACACCGGTACAGGTGGTCTTGGTGGTCTCGTTGATCCCGACGATCTCCACCTCGTCGCCCACATGCACAACCCCGCGGTCTATACGACCGGTCACCACCGTGCCGCGACCGGAAATCGAAAACACATCCTCGACCGGCATCAGGAAATCACCGTCGATCGCACGCTCGGGCAAGGGAATATAGCGGTCCATTTCCTCAACCAGCTTCAATACGCTGGCTACGCCGATATCGCTGTCGTCGCCTTCCAGCGCCTTCAGCGCCGAACCCACCACGATCGGCGTGTCATCGCCCGGGAACTCGTAAATCGACAGCAGCTCACGGATCTCCATCTCCACCAGCTCGATCAGCTCGGCGTCATCCACCATGTCCGCCTTATTCATATACACCAGGATGTACGGCACGCCCACCTGGCGGGCCAGCAGGATATGCTCGCGGGTCTGCGGCATCGGGCCATCGGCCGCCGAGACCACCAAAATCGCGCCATCCATCTGCGCCGCCCCGGTGATCATGTTCTTCACGTAATCGGCATGACCCGGGCAGTCAACGTGGGCGTAATGCCGATTTGCGCTCTCGTACTCCACGTGCGCCGTCGCGATCGTGATCCCCCGCGCCTTCTCTTCCGGTGCATTGTCAATCTGATCATACGCACGATACTCGCCGCCGTGCTTCTCAGCCATCAGCTTGGTCAATGCCGCCGTCAGCGTCGTCTTGCCATGATCCACATGACCAATCGTGCCTACGTTGATATGCGGCTTCGTACGTTCAAATTTTTCCTTGGACACGATATTCTCCCCGTTCCAATACTGTTTACGCCAAATCCGGGCCCGGTTTCTGCCGATCCCCCGTTGTCAGTTCCGTTTGTGACGCGCCACCTCGGTGAGTGGAGCCCACAACCGGATTTGAACCGGTGACCTCTTCCTTACCAAGGAAGTGCTCTACCTCTGAGCTATGTGGGCCATGTTCATTTCCAGCTTGTTGCCTGATGGAGCGGGTGATGGGAATCGAACCCACATCATCAGCTTGGAAGGCTGAGGTTCTACCTTTGAACTACACCCGCCGCGAAAACCACCACCTTCACCGACAACATTCAGACAAATAAATCTTTGTTTTTAAAAGATTTTTTGTTTCATGCGTTGGTGGAGGGGGTAGGATTCGAACCTACGAAGGCATAGCCAGCAGATTTACAGTCTGCCCCCGTTGACCGCTTGGGTACCCCTCCGCGAATCCAAGCCGGCTATTGTGCTTGGCAAGATAATGCGTGTCAACAAAAAGCGGGTAAAATGTCGTTTGCGCCGCATCACCGGCAAGCTATGCCACGAAAGGGCTCGACCACTCAGATGATACCCGCTGGCGGGGTCGGGGGCAGCCCTGGAAAAGAACATCCTGAATTCTCCCTTATTATGAAAACTGGCGCTTAACAAATGGCCAATCCCGTGCATAATATGCCTGCCGATCCGACGAAAATAATAAAGGATGGACTGGGTGGCAAAAAAACCTGAGCGAAGAGTCAATCTGCGACACAAGGCAACGACCACGGTGTACTTGTCGATACCCGGAACCGGTGGCAGACGCTGCATTGCACGCAACGTCAGCTCCAGAGGCGTGTTTGTCGAAACCGACACCCTGGACCTGATGCGCGGCACCCAGGTCGAGCTGATATTCGCCGTCAACCTGGGCCAGGTAACCCGGATTCACAGACGCCCCGCGGAGATTGCGCATGTCAGCACGGTTGGCGCCGGGCTGCACATGACCCTGACCGGCAGCGACACCCTTTATTGAATCTGCGGTCATACCGCGGCTTTAGCCTGCCAGTCGTCAAGAATCGCAACAGGCGGTGGCTTGGCCGCTAAACGCCGACCGCGCAGGCAATGCCGGTCCCACCGAGACCGCAGTAACCATCAGGGGTTTTTGCCAGGTACTGCTGGTGGTATTCCTCAGCCAGGTAGAATTCACCGGCCGGCGTGATTTCCGTCGTTATTTTGCCGAAGCCGGCATGGTTCAGCGGCTGCTGATACGACTCACGGCTTGCCAGGGCCTGCTCCTTCTGCGCCCCGGTGCAGTATGCGATCACCGAGCGGTACTGCCTGCCGATATCGTTGCCCTGGCGCATCCCCTGACTCGGGTCATGGCCTTCCCAAAAAACCTTCAATAAGTCCATGTAAGAAATCTGCGCTGGAAAATACACGATTCTGACGAGCTCGGCATGGCCGGTATCTCCCGAGCAAACATCTTGGTAGCTGGGGTTCTTCGTTTGTCCCCCGCCATAGCCCGCAGCGGTGGAAAATACGCCCGCCAGCGACCAGTACAATTTTTCGGCGCCCCAGAAACACCCCATACCGAACACCGCCGACTCACTGTCTTCCGGAAACGGTGGCTGCAATACGTTGCCATTGATGAAATGAATCCAGCGTTTGTCATCCGCCATTTTTGTCACCCTTCCCGCGGTCGCAGCATGGTCAGTTGCTGGCCGATCAATACGCTACGGTCATGTTTCACCGGCTCAAGAACCAGGTCAACGAAACCTTGTTCCCGTGCCAGCGCCACGATGGCCTCGCTCTGCCCCGCCGGACCCGCCGCTTTGACAAGATCTTCATAGCGCAGCCTGGCGCCGGCAAGTTCCTTTCTGCCCCTGGCCGTTTGTTCGCGGGCCGATGCCATACCCTTTGGACCCAGGACCTCCAGCGCACGGCTGCCAAATCCCATTGCCAGGCGCAGAGATTCGGGTGAAAAAGACGACGCTGCCTCGGTGCTGAGGCGCGCAGCTTTTTCGTTGACCTGGTGACGCCTTTTTTCCGCCTCCTCATTACCGGCGGCCGCCCGGCCCTCGTTCATCAGGCTCATTTGCTCGATCAGCGCATCGACTGCGTCATAAAATTTCAGCTTTTCGATCAGCTCGATCTGCCGCAACTGCTCGCCGCCCCTGCGCAGCACCTCCGATCCGTGATCGTGCATGATAAAGCAGGTTCGACCGCCCGGTTTGAGCACTCGCCACAGTTCCGCCAGCGCGTCCGCGTGCCGCGTGTATTCAAATGCATACTGACCGCTGACGCCATCAAACCACTGATCTACGAAGGGCAGATTTTCGGCCGACGCTGCCGAATGAAAGGTGATCGAGTCAACGAGTGCCGCCTTTTCCTTTAGCGACCGCCGCGGATCTATCGAGGCCCGGTCTGCCCCGTGAAGTTCAAAATCCCGCTGTTCACTACGCGAATATTCCGCCGCCAACATCGCGATCGCGCCATTGCCGGTGCCAATATCCAGCAGCCGCGAGCGGGCGGGGAAAACGGAGAAAAACTTCAGCCAGCGGTCGCGCAGTTCGCCCTGATAATTGGTCTCGAAACCATCGACCATCGAGGTCAACGGACCCGCCGCCCAGTATTCACCCCAAAAATCCTGTTTTTCGTTCAAGCTGCGACTCGTGTTTGCGGAAAACACCGATTGTCACCTGCCGCCCGGCTTTAATAAAGTCCCACCTTTAGCTAACCTGCATTTCACCAAGACGGTGGCCCAATGTACGATATCGAATCCATTCGCACACAACTGGATCGCGGCGAACTCGAGCTGGCCGACGCCGGGATCGAGAAAGCCTTGTCGAAAACCCCTGGCGACGAGGAGCTTCTTGCGCTACGCGGCAGCCTCCGGCATCTCCAGCGCCGCTTCCAGGCCGCGGCTGAGGATTTCGAGGCGGCTTTGTCAAAGCAACCGGACGAGGCGAACTGGCACAACGCGCTGGGCAAAAGCCTGAACAACCTGCAGCAGACGACGGCCGCGGAAAGCGCTTTCCGCCGTTCGCTGGAAATCGAACCCGGTAATGCCGAGCCCTGGCACAACCTGGCCTTCGCGTTGCGTGCCCAGGGCAGGCATCACGAGGCAGCAGACGCATTTTCAGAAGCGTTGCAGATCAAACCGGATTATGTGTCCGCGTGGCACAACGCGGGTCTGGTTTATCTGGCCATGGATGAGCCGGACCAGGCGCTCGCCGCATTTCTCAAGGCGCAGACCCTGGCTGCGGACAGGCCTCGGCTTGCCACCCACATCGGCGTGGCCTTGCACAACCTGGGTCGTTACGAGGATGCGGTTGCCAGCTACCGGAAAGCGCTGTCGGGGGAACCGGAAGCCGAGGCGCAAAACAACCTGGCCGTCAGTTTGCAGGAACTCGGTCGTGACGATGAGGCGCTGGCCGCATACCGGGAAGCGGCCGGTCTAGCACCCGATGACCAGGAAATTCAAATCAAGATTGCCAATCTTCTGATCGGCATGGGCCAGCCGGATCAGGCAATCGCTATCGCCAGGCAATGCCTGGCGCGCGCACCGGGACAAACCGGCGCCCTGGCAGTGGCCGCGGTCGCCGGCCAGGAGCCCGGTTGCGAACTCATGGACATCGAACTCCTTAATTTCGACAAATTGATTTTTCAGACCGAGCTGGCTGTTGCAAATCATCATGAGTCAACCGAAGAGTTCAATCGGACGCTTGCTACCCATATACTCGAACACCCCACGCTGGTTTACGAGCCAGCGGGCCACGCTACACGCCACGGCAGTCACACCGGAGACCTGCTGGCCGGAGAAAAAGGCCCGGTCGCAATTGTCGAAAAGGAAATCACGGCAGGTGTCGGCCGTTTCCTGGCGACGCTGGACGAGGAGAAGGCAGGATTCCTGTTCGACGGCAAGCCCGATAGCTGGTGCCTCACGATGTGGGCGGTGGTCATGGATGCGCAGGGACACCAGTTGCCGCATATACACCCGGGGGCCTGGCTAAGCGGTGTTTATTACGTCCAGGTACCCGAAGAAATAAACGATCATGATGAAAGTAAAGCCGGCTGGATCGAGTTCGGCGCGCCACCGCAAACCATGAATTGCCGCGGCGAGCACCGTCTGAGAATCTTCCGCCCGGTTGCCGGCAGCTATTTCATCTTTCCCAGTTATTTCTATCATCGGACCATACCTTTCGAGAGCAAACAGAAAAGAATCTGTATCGCTTTCGATGCAATACCCTCGGAAAAACGCCGGGATTGAAAAACCACCGGCGACCATCTGGTATATTGGCCCTGGGCAGGAAGAAGGAACCCGTACGCCAATTAGCGGTCACTGTTTCAGTAGCGATGTTGCGGACATTCGTACAGGGAATACATGCGAGAAATCAGATCACACACCGGTAATCGCCGCAGAAATTCGATACGCGCCTTGCTGATTGTGCTGGCAATGGTGTGCGGCCACGCCGCCCTCGCATCACACCAGGCTTTGCACGAAACGTCGGTCGACTTGTCAGCCTGCGTGACCTGCCTGGCCATTAACGCCTTTGACGAGTTGTTAGGCAACAACGATGACCGCCTCTCGCTGACAATTGTTCATATCACGGCCGAAACGGGCGACCGTCCGGCGTCGGCCAACCGAACCCTCTCCCACACCACGATACGCGCGCCGCCTCCGACGATCTCATGATTTGCAGTCCATCGCCGCGTTAAGCGGCGATCATAATTATCGTGGAGTCCCTCATGCACAACAACGCTTCGAAAGTGTTCCCCAGACGCTCGTCTCATCCAGGACCCGGACTGTTTTTTCAAATCAGCTTATTTCTGACCGCGGCTGGTCTGCTCAATGGCGCGGCTTCCGCACAATCGGTATCCGGAAACCAGTTTAACCCGTCGATCAGCCTGATCCTCAACGGACAGTATGCGGTATATTCGAATCGTGCCGAAGATTTTGAAATTTCCGGTTTCCTGATCGACGATGAAGCCGGGCCGATCGCCGAAGGATTTTCTCTTGATGAGTCAGAGCTGGTTATCAGCGCGAATATCGATGACCAGTATTATGGCTTTGTCGATGTGGCGTTTGTGGAGGAAGCCGGCGGCGGGACCGAGGTCGAGCTGGAAGAAGCCTATTTTCAGACCCTGAACCTGCCATCGGGGCTTACCGTCAAGGGCGGCAAGTTCTTTTCCAGCATCGGTTATCACAACGTCTTTCATGCGCACACCTGGCATTTTGCCGATGCCCCGCTCGCGTATCAGGCAATGCTCGGTACGACCTTTGCCGACACCGGCTTGCAGCTGCGCTGGCTGGCGCCGATGAACCGGTTTCTCGAACTGGGCGTCGAGTTTTTCCAGGGCAACAGTTTCCCGGCGGCAAACGATGGCGGCAGCGCCGGCGCATACTCTGTTTTTGTAAAAACAGGTGGCGACATCGGTATCAGCCACAGCTGGAAAGCGGGCTTGTCGTATCTCGATTACGATGCGCTCGATCGTGATGGTGGAGAGGCCCTGGCAGACTTGACGTTTGCCGGCGAGGGCGACCTGTTTATCGCCGACTTTGTCTGGAAATGGGCTGAGAACGGCAATCCGCGATCCAGGAATTTCATTATTCAAAGTGAATACCTGCAACGAGACGAACACGGGCAGGTCGATTTTTTTAACGGGGTTGCCAACGAAAGCGGTCCGTACGACCTGCGCCAGTCGGGATTCTATTTGCAGGGCATCTATCAATTCAGACCGCGTTGGCGGGTCGGCCTGCGTTATGACCGCCTGTCGTCCAGCAACCAGCTTCCCGCTTTGAGTGTGGTTACGCCGTTGAGCGACGACGGCAGGAATCCGCGGCGTTTGACCGCGATGGTCGATTTTTCGAATAGCGAATTCAGCCGCCTCAGACTGCAATTCTCCAGGGACGAATCTTCGGCCGATAGCGACACGCGAGTGCTGCTGCAATATGTCATGAGCATCGGCGCCCATGGGGCACACCAGTTTTAGGACCAAGCATGGCCATGAAAAAAATCATTTTGAATATTTTGCTTTTGCCTGCCCTCTTCCTGGCCGGATTCCCGGCGCAAGCGGCGTTACGGGTGTTTACTTGTGAGCCCGAATGGGCGTCACTGGCGGAGGAACTCGGCGGTGACAAACTGGATATTTTTTCCGCGACCCGCGCCCAGCAGGATGTCCATTATATCCAGGCCCGGCCCAGCCTGATCGCCCGGTTGCGGCGCGCTGACCTGATGATCTGCACCGGCGCCGATCTCGAAATCGGCTGGCTGCCGGTGCTGTTGCGCCAGTCGGCCAACCCGAAAGTGCGCCCCGGGCAGCCGGGTTTTTTCGAAGCGTCCGCGTACGCAAATATGCTGGAGGTTCCCGATTCCGTTGATCGGGCACAAGGCGATGTGCATCCCTTTGGTAATCCGCACATTCAACTCGACCCGCGAAACATTAGCAGTGTCGCCGCGGAACTCGCGTTGCGGTTGCAAAGCCTCGACCCGGAAAATGGCGATTACTACAGCCAGCGTCATGCTGATTTTGAGCGGCGCTGGCAGGAAAAAATCAGCGAATGGAACGAGCGCGCGAAACCACTGGCCGGCATGGGCCTGATCGTTTATCACCGTAGCTGGGTATACCTCGTTGACTGGCTGGGCCTGCGCGAGGTCGGGGCGCTCGAACCCAAACCGGGTATCCCGCCGAGTACAGGTCATCTGTCCAGTCTTCTGCGGCAGATAGAAAATCAGGATGTCGCGCTGACCGTACGCTCGGTTTACCAGAGCGCGCGCGCCACAGAATGGCTCTCCAGGCGCAGCGGAGTCCCTGCGGTTGTCCTCCCGCATACGGTTGGCGCCACCGCTGGCGCGGACGATCTTTTCGGCCTGTTTGACTCGCTGCTCGATATTTTGCTGGAACACCGGCAATGAACATGGACGCGCTGGATATCAGTATTCTCGGCCCCGGTTTCCTGGCGGGTCTGCTGGTGCTGGCAACCCACGTGCCGCTCGGCCGGCAGGTCCTCAAACGCGGCATCATTTTCATCGATCTGGCGGTTGCCCAGATGGCCGGGCTGGGCGTCGTCGCCGCCAGCGTCCTCGGCTGGGATACGCACGGTGTGGCCGCGCAGTTTGCGGCCGTTTCGGCGGCGCTGATTGGCGCCGCTTTGCTGACCTGGACCGAGAAGCGCTGCGGCGATGTCCAGGAGGCGATAATCGGCGGCTTGTTCGTGCTGGCCGCCAGCGGAGGAATTCTGTTGTTGGCCAACAGCCCGCGCGGCGGCGAGGAATTGAAGGACCTGCTGGTGGGTCAGATTCTGTGGGCCGACTGGCATACGCTGGGCCCGGCCGCCATCGTCAGCGTCGCGGTCTTGCTGGCCTGGTATACGATCCGGGAAAAACTCGGTCGCACCGGTTTCTACCTGCTGTTCGCGGTCAGCGTGACGGTGTCCGTGCAACTGGTTGGTATTTACCTGGTGTTTGCCAGCCTGATATTGCCGGCGCTCGCCACCCGCAACCTGGGGCGGCGCGCCGGTCTGACCCAGGCCTACGCGCTGGGCGTGCTGGCCTATTTTTCCGGGCTTGTGTTGTCGGCGTTTTTTGATCTTCCCAGCGGGCCGGTCATCGTCTGGACGCTGGCCGGGCTGGCATTGATGCTCAGTTTCCGATACAGCAATTCCAGGGAAAGCTGACAGCGCGGCCAGTACCGGGCGGGTGGAATCAGCCACCATTCGATTTTGGCAACAGACCATCCAGCGCCAGCACTTTCTCTCTCATTGCCGCCTGGTTGGCCCGCACTTGTACAAGGATCGCCTGGAAATCCGGGTTGGCTTTCAGGTCATCGAAAAATGGCGTCTCGAGATCGTGAGGAACCGAGTAACCTTTGTCTGCCGCCTGTTGCAGGGTGTACAAAGCGCGGATTCGTTCACCGGCAAGCGCATAATAGGCGGCGCGCCACTGCTGAAAACTCAGGACATAATAGCGCTGCTCGATGGCATTGCCGATCTGGATACCGACTTTTGCGAGCAGATCGCCGGCCAGCGCATCATCACCCACAGCACGTGCAGCCAGAATCAACCAAAGTGCGCTCTCCGTGCTAAAACTCACGTTACCGGTTTCCGGATCGAACGGGTATTTGGCCAGCGATTCCTTGAGCACGTCGTAGGTCTTTGCGGGTTTGCCATCGAGCAACAACGCCGCCCCCAGCCCCAGGTAATTCGCTTCAGTTGCTTCCTGCATCCACGCCCCGCGCATGAAAGCGGTCAATTCCCCGTATTGCTTCAACACCAGGAGTCGTTGATAGCCTGCCATCAACAAGTACCGGCTATCCGGATTGACCTGACGGGTCTGTTCGAGCCATTGCTCGCCCGCATTGGCCACGCCCAGCGCAAACAAGACCGTGCCGATATGACCTGGCGCCCAGGCATCCGCCGGTCGCAGCACGCGGGTCCTCAGCATTTCCATGATCATGCGGTCGTAGTGGTGAGCGTTCCGATAGTAGGTTGCGGAAATGTCGAAATATCGCGGGTCATTGTAGTAACGTTCTCGCAGCTGGCTCAAAGTTTCTTCGATGTGTTCGTTTTCGCCGAAATTGGCCAGATTCGTTTCCACCGCCCCGATACGATTGGGATTTTGCGGGTCCAGGTTCGCCAATGTCCGGTTTATCTCCTGGTTCTTTCGAAATCTTCCCTGGGCTAGCAACACGGTCGTGTATTTGCCCAGCGCGCGAATATGGCTGGGCGCCAGTTCGAGGGCTCGCTGTAAAGATTCACCGGCCAGCGCGGTCTGATCGAGGCGCAACTGGCGATACCCTTGCGCCGCCCACGCGTCCGCGTCATTCGGGTTCAATTCGAGCGCCTTCTCGATCAGCGGTCCGCTCAGACGCAGCGACTCGGTGATCGACAGCGAGCCAAACTCGTCCATGTCCAGGAAGGTACTGGCCAGCAAGGCCATCGCCGCCGCATAGTCCGGTTCCAGTTCGATCGCGCGTTTCAAATAATCGGCCGTCCTTTGCAGCGAACCGGCGACATTTTCGTTGAGCTCGGCGCGGCCGCGGAGAAACAGGTCATAGGCCGCAGGATCGATCGCGACTCTTTCCGGGGCAATCTCTTCATCGAGCAACTCGATACGCAAGGCTTTGACCACCGCCGCCGCGATTTCGTCCTGCAACGCAAAAATATCGGTCAGTTCCCGGTCATAGGTCTCCGACCACAGGTGAAAACCATCCGCCACGTTGATCAGCTGTGTGGTTATGCGCACCCGGTTACCGGCACGCCGCACGCTGCCTTCGAGTATATGACCCACCCCCAGTTCTGCGCCGATTTTCTGGATATTCTGGTCTCCGCCCCTGTAGACGAAAGACGAAGTCCGCGCCGCCACCCGCAGAGCATCCACCTTGGACAACAGATTGAGCAATTCTTCCGCCAGGCCATCGGAAAAATAGTCGGTCTCCGGGTCGGAGCTCATGTTGACTAGCGGTAACACGGCGATCGAATGAGTGCCGTCTTCGGCCGGTACAGGTACCGCTGTGTCGGATGGTGGTTCTGCATCCTTGAAATAAATGCTGTAGGCGAGCGCAAGCACAAGCGCACCGATGATGACAAAATCGATCTTGCGCCCGGTTTGGCTGGTAATCGACTGGCTGCGATCGACGTCTTTTTCTTTTTTCAGACCTTCGGGGGTAATCTCGAAAGCCCAGGCCAGGATCAGCGAAACCGGAAACCCCAGAATCAGCAACAGAAAAATCAGTTTGGATGACCACTCAGGCACACCGAGTATCGGCACGATCAGATCGGCAACCTGGAGAATCAGCCAGGCGGCGACAAGGTAGACGAAGCCGACGCGCAACACATTGCGCCGCCGTAGTTCTTTGAAAAAGCCATCGCCCATCATTATCGCCATACGCTTGGGTGGCGCTAAACCTAGCAGAATTGGGCTATGGGCACAGTGTTTCCGCTAGATAACGGGTTACTGGACGAGCTCGGTCGATGGATTGAAGGTGTACCAGGCGAACCAGAAAAGCCGCCCCGTGCTCCATTTTTCACGACTGTCGCTATCGCCGATGGTTACCGTTCCATCTTCCGCCATCGACAGCGTCAGATCCCGGCCCGCCAAACTGGCTTCAATCCGGCTGGTGTTTTTGAATGCCGCCTCGGTAACTGCGACCGGCTGGCCGCCGATGCTGGTACCGAACACGACGGTTTTTGGATGTACGCGGTCATCCTCGTCAGAAACCGGCAGGTAAATCCTCGTCCCCGCTCGATACTCAGCGAAACGGTCCACCGAATAGTCTTCATCGAACCCGGTATCGGCCGACAATACTTTGCTGCCGGGATGTTTTTTTTGCCAGCGTGACCAGCGAGTCATCGTGACCGGCAAGGTTTGCAGTTTTTTACCGGTATTGGGCCCGACCACACCCGCGCCTTCGATCTGGCTCCAAAGCGTATTGCTGGCCCGGTCGTAAATAACCAGGTCACTGTTATAAAGGACACCTGAAACGCCAAACTCTGTAACGACACCCCCGATTACCCGGCTGACCGCCACGCCTGAACCGCACAAGGGGCAGTAGGTAATTGCGATCGGTTTGCCGCCGACGGTATCGTTGACGATTTCATGATGGTCCAGAATTTTCGCCGGATAGGCGCGCACATCGCCGCCGATAACCACGCCGAGTATCAGGTCGTCAGCGTTCAGGAAACCGGCCTGGTCTGATGTTACAAACCTGGGGTTGTCGATTGAGCGGATGCAGTCGCGCACCGGGCAAGCCTGCACCAGCTTGTCGAAATCCACGCTGCGAGGGGTGCTGTCATCGAAAGCAAAGGTATCTTTGAGAATATCGGTGTCGTATTGGCGTTGTGCAAGCACAGGCAACACCGGCAACATGACGAACACGAGCAAGGCTGCAGTCACGATCGGTTTAATTTTCTGGTTCATGGGCCCCCCGGCGGTCAGGTCCGGATAAATTGCCGGACTATCAGATAGAAAGTTGATTCGGCCAAGCATGCCGGAATAAACGACATTGACCGCTTCATCAATAAGACCCGTAAGCCATGCTTTTTGTTACCGGAACGCCCAAATGGATTCTTTTTTGATTATTTGTAACTGGGTTTGATGCCCTCGGCCCAGCTGATGCCATACCAAAGCGCCGCATCCGGCCGTCGCGAAAAATCTCGCAGGGCATACAACGCGTCGATGTATTTCTTTTCGCTCATTAGCCTGGCCTGGATCACCTCCTCGGCCGCACCACCCAGTACTTCGTATAGATTATGCACGATGCCCTTGAACTCGCGCATGCCCGCGCAGCCGCCATAAAACACCAGCGTATTTTTTTGCGGCTCGGCACCGACCTGGTACAGCAACTGGACCAGCTTTCGCCCAACAAACGGGTCGTTGCCATTTTTCCGGTAAGTTTCAAAGTAGGCCCGCCACGCATCCATGACACCCGGCGGCTCTGGCCACAAACGCAATGTGTCGTGATCGTCGTCGGCCAGCACGATACGGCCGCCTTTGCGTACCGCATCGAACATTGTTTCTACGACGCTCAGCGGATTGTTCACATGCTCAAGGAGAAAGCGCGTATGGGCCAGGTCGAAACGACCCATTTCATTTTGCCGTAACGGCAAAAATTCAGCTTCACCGACGCGAAAATCGACCAGATCAGCCTCATTGTCCGCCAGCGCCCGATCAACCGCCGTAGCCAGCTGTGCCGGATCCCGTTCGATGGCGATAACCTTGGAACTGTCCGGCAGGCATCTTGCGATCGCGCGGGTGAATTCCCCCGTTCCGCAACCGACATCGAGCACGAGTTCCTCGCCGCCTGGATCAAGCGCGCGCAGACAGGCCTGGTTGATGAGTTTGTTCATCAAGGCCAGGCGGCGCTGCTCTTTTTCAGAGCTGCCGTGTACGTACCGGTCTTTCATTCCACTGAGCACCATGCTAGCCACACATCATTCTAATCCCTGCATGGATTACGGAAAAGCTGTGTCCTTTTAGCGACACTTTTGGCGAATCAACCTAAGTCCGGTGGTATATTGCTACCAGAAACGATCCGGAGACAGAAATGAACCGATTCATACTGGCATTCCTGATGCTTCTGGTATCCATGGGTGTGCAAGCCCAGGGTACGCGCCTGACGACGCCCGCAAGGACTGTGACGGTGGATTCGGTCAGCGATGAGCTTGCCGGCATAGTCGTGCTATGCGCGACCCGGCACGAGTCTGGTCAGTTGCATGCGCAATGGGCAGACTACCTGAGGAAACATTACAACGGCGATATGGATATCGATGCGCTGGTCAGGGAAATCACCCGGCAAGCTACCGGTTACTGGCAGGTTCGGCTGATCAGCGCCAGCATGCTGGGTTCGAAAAGCCGGTCAGGCGCGCCCACCAGCCAGGCGGAAATCCGCGCCAAACAAAAACTGCAAGATTTTGTCCTGGCGGCTCCTGAAATCGAACAGGCCTTGCGCAACACCGCCAGGACGACCATTGCCAATATGAGCAATTAAGATGAAGGGGACAGATTTCAAATCTGCCCCCCTTTCCAATTCAATGGGCAGACAAAATCTGCCCGTTTTTTTGTTGGCCAGCACTTGCCAGTCATTTTTTGTTTTTGGCGTCTGCTACCAGCAGTCGGTGCTAACACCGGAGTTACTTTTGAAGCCCGCCTGGTCCAGCATCATGTTGCCGCAATCGCTATCATTGATCGCCTGGTTGAGCTGCGGCACGGCGAGTGCCAGGAACGCAGTCGGGGTCACGTTAACCACGCTGGCGGTGTAAATGCGATCGGCCGCCAGCGCGGGAATAGAGTTGCCCTGGTTGTCGATCGTGACAAAGGCGTTGCCATAGCCCAGCTCGTTCAGATCGATCGCGTAACGTTTGTTGTCAATAAAGAACTGTTCCTGCCGATCCGCCAGCATCACTAGGATTGACTTGGCAGTCGCACGCTTGCTGCGGGTCACGTAGTCCGTGTAACTCGGGTAAGCCACTGCGGCCAGCACGCCGACAATCGCGATTACGACCATCAACTCGATCAGCGTGAAGCCACGTTGGCTGTTTTGTCTGTGATCGTTGTCCATTATTCCAGATTCCAAAATTGTCAAACCAATTGTCGCTGGTTGTTGTGAATATCAAGCGTTATAGATCGGTATCTTCCGCGTTGTACCAGAAGGTCTTCCATCGAGTCGACGAGGTCGCGTCTTCCGTCGTCAAGTCAGGCCGCAGCAGTTTGTTTGGCGGCAGGGACACGACTTCGGCCGGGATGCCTTCAGAATTCAGCAAAGTGCTGCGATCGCTGGCGGTACTGGCTACGCCGGAATTGTCCAGGCCATCATCGGTCGAATCGTAGTTCTTGACCGCGAATGCGTTTTGCAGATCAATGGCGTAAAGCAGACCATTTCCTTCCGATGGCGTACATTGATTTGCCTGTAGCCCGATCGGAGGCAAATAGGTTGTAAAGAACACGGTTCCGCCGATGGTCAGCGGCGTCGACAAGTTCTTTTCGCCGGTCCCGGTCAGACCCATGCGCCAGCCATTACTGAGATCCCGCGCACAAAGGCCTGCCTGCAGGCAATTATCGGTCACATCGGCAAGACCGGCATGCTTGAGCAAGCTGTCGGCTCCGCCACCGATCGCAATATTGCGATCCTTGATCAGGTAAAAGAAATCGTCGGTCTGGCCGCCCTTGCCCAAAGGATCGGGACGATTGCCCGAGCCAATCAGCACGGCATCAAATGCGCCGATGCCATCACGACTGGGCACGAGATCCGGACGATGAAAGAATCGCCGGTCATCGGCCACACCCGGCGCCGCGGCCGAGTGCCGGCCCAGGTTGGCCAGCATTGTTATTTTCCAATTGCCAGGGCCGTTGCCAGCCAGGTCTGCACGCCAGACTTTACCACCCGAGTCGCCAACGATGACACGGTCGGTCAAGCCATCGCCATCCATATCGGCAACAGCGACCGGCGATGGGAAACTGTCTACCATCTCATTGTGAACAAAGGTTTTCGCGGCAGGAACTCCGCTGCCTACCGCTTTCCAGATCAGTGCACCGGTTATTGCATCAACGACATACAATGCGTTGCCTTCCGCGTCGTTGGTGCCGACGCCTGATCGGTCATCCTTGTTGGCGTCATAGCCGCCTGCAAAAATTAATACCGCCTGCGGCCCAAAGCCGATATCGACTGTGCCGACTCGCGGCGTCGAGAATGTCATACCCAGTTCGCTAAAGTCGGGATCGGAATTATCAATATCCCAGAGGTATTCGGGATTTTCCGGGTCGGTCACATCAAGCGCATGCAGGAATTTGCCGCCGCGACGGGCGCCAATATAAACATAGGCCTTGTCGCCATCGATGGCTTCGATCGTACCGTCGCCATCAACATCGAGCATATAAGCAACCGGTGAACCGTCAACCGTATACGGGTGGCTGAAGGAAGACACGTTGGCGCGCAACTCGGGCAGCACATTCAACGTTTCTTTAGGCATATAGGCCCAGACTTCCTCGCCGCTTTCGCCACCCGAAGCCGTGGTGTTGCGAATCATATGCAGGTAACCGTCGTTTGACGCTAACGCCAGGAAAATGGCTGGATTGGTATCGCTGTAACTACCCCATGCACCATAGTTGAGCGGCAGCGGCCGCGAATGCAGGGGGTCGGCCATGATCCACGGACGCGCTTCGGCAAGGACTCCGTCATTATCCAGATCGTCAACGTCATATCCGCGTGCGTACATGGTCATCCAGGTGACCTCGGCGACCATGTCGACGAGCGGGACCGCAAGGTTAAAGTAAGGTGTGAGCTGGTTGACGACGTTGATGTCCACATCCAGGGGCTTGAGTAAGCCGCCCATCTCGTAAAAGACCTGGCGCGCACCAATATCGCTATTGAGCAGGCCGATTTGCCCGCTGATCATGCCCGGTATCTTTTGCCCGGCTCCGCCACGTGCAACCGACCGGCCGTCACGGCCGGCAAATTCGTCTTCATCCGGATCGGGTGGCGGCAACGCGTTGGGATCGGTCCAGAAGGTCAACGCATCGAAGCGGATTCGTCCATCGGCGGCGACTGCCGGCTGATCCAGCGCATCGGCGAGGAAGATGTTACCGGTACCACCGGTGAGCCCGGCCAGCCTGAGTTTCTTGACATTACCTGTCCAGTACGGGCGACCGCGCGAATCGGGCTGGAACAGCGCCAGGAACACGTTATCCACGACTTGCGCCCGGTTGAACACGTTGACCGGGATAGACGCCGCGACCAGGGTCGTACTGACGCTGAGAATCTGACTGAAAATATCTCTGATGGTATTGACCAATTCCTCTGGATTTTCCGACAGCGGCAGTGGCTGGCCGGTATTTCCTGCCCTGGCGTAGCTCACCGTCGTGGTATTGGCTTTCGGCGTCAGGAAGTAAGAAGTAACGTTTTGCCTGCCGTCAAGATTCGGCGCGGCGCCAACGATTCCATTGGCCATATCCTGGTCATTCATAAACTGCAGCATATCGACAAATTTAGCGCGCGGCGATCCTGTCCCCCCATTGGCAATAACCTGGGCTATCGCTGCATCGGAATCATTTTCCTGGTTGGCGACAAAGAACATGGGGTTGATCGTAAAAATCTTTGTGCACTCGCTGGCGGCATCCAGGGGGGTCAGGTAAAGTCCGCTGTTACCCGGCCTCTCGATACCAGTGTCCCAGGAGATGGCCGGGAAGTTGGAATCAAGATTGATCGTGGGATCGCCGGCATAATCGAGATAACCGACGTGGCCGTTATAGATGCCCTGGCCGGTCAGATAACGGAACAACTCGAAAAACAGCTCCTTGCCCTGGTAGGGGTGAGACAGGTTGCCTTGCGGCACGGGAATAGCGGAGAGGAGTTGATGAAAGCGGGCCTTGGCGCCGTTGCTATCGCCCATCTCGAACATTTCAAAGCCCATCGCGATATAGCCACCATTTGAGCATCCTTTGGTCGCTGCTTTACTCGGGCCCGCGCAATTGTTCTTGTTGTCGTGGTTGAGCATCAGACCGACTTTGATGTTCTCCAGCGGATCCATGACCATCCTCAGCACGCCGCGCAGCATGTCGAAAAATGTGTATGAGGCCTGGGCCGGTAGATAACCGGCATCCACCAGGAATTGGCATTCGCCTTTCTGGCAGACCGTGGACCCAAGGTTCGGACGATAATCCAGGCTGAACATGACCAGGGGCTCGCTGCCCGCAGGAAGATTTCCGCCAAAGTAAATATCGATATCGTCGGCCACGGCCGGCGCACTGGCGCCGAGAGTCAGCCCGGTTGCTAACAGCAGACTGAAAAGCCGGTTTTTGAATTTAGGTCCAAACATTTTTGACTCCCCCACCTTCCTAGTTGGTAGGCACTAAAATCAATACGCCTTCGACCACGGTGTCCCTACCGAGGCCTTGATCGGCCATGTCGAAAGTGCTGGTGATTGAAAAAGCCGCGGCACTGAACTTATCCGCGCTTGAACCGATACCGCGCGGCGGCGGGCGCAGCGCCGGCGCCAGTCTGACGATCACGCTGTTCATGACACCTGCATTCATCTGGTCGGTGAACATGCCGTTCGGCAGGCGCCAATTTTCCCTATCGCAATTGACCCCGGTACCGGTGCAGATCGTATAACCCGGGTCACCGATCACCGGTGTCGACGCTGTGGCATCGATAATGGCATCGGACAGAGCTTGTGTGGCCTGGAACGCGGTGACCGCGGTCTCCTGGTTACCCGCCATGCGCAGCTCGGTAATGCTGACTCGCATTGCGGACATACTCAGCAAAGTAATAATCACCAGCAGGATCAGCGAGCTGACCAGGATTACGCCCCGCTGTCCGGATTTGCCGATAGGCTGATTCATCCTGCTCATAGCCCCAGCCTGTTCAGGTTCCTCAGGTTGCGAATGCCGACGGTCGTGCTGAAAGCCCGGCGATAAAAATTGTCATTCGGCGTAAACGGCGCAGCATTGCTCAGCGTATAGACCTTGTCATTGACATAGGAGATGTCCGCGTCCTCGCTGCGCACCAATAAAAAAATCTTCGCGGTTACTACCTGGCTAATCTGGCTGGCCAGCGGCGCGGCCAGGTAAACATTGGCTGAACCGTCATTGTCGGTGTCTATGCCAAATTCGATCTGCAGATCCTCGACGCCGCGCGCCAGGCATTCGGTGGTCATGCTGCTGGCGGCGCCCACCGGCGACAGTATTTTACGGCACAGCGTCGGGATGCCGTCGCCGGGCGCAAATGCATAATTCTGCACGTAATAAATGACCGGCAGGTATTCCCAATCCTGGAACGGAATCGGCACATTAACCGGTGGCGCGCCTGACACGGGTTCGGTAAATAGCAATCCGGCAGTCCCGTTGGTGCGCAAATAAACCCGGCCCACCTCCGGGGCTGGTTCCGCCCGACCCGCAACACGCTTGATGGTCAGGATGTCCGTCCCCGGCTTGACATCGCCCGCCGCCAGGCAGGAGTGTGCCGCGCCCGCGCTTCCATCGGTCGCGTTATCGACCGATCCGATCGGGGCGTAGTCGCCCGCGAGATTGATCATGGAGAACGCCCAGTTGGGAAAGCCGCCGGGACCACAATCCACGCCCAGCGCAAGCGTCGTATCAAAACCCATGCCTTGCGGTGTCAGCAAATCGGCCAGCAATCCGGCCATGCTCAGATCGGTCACGATCGTATCGAGCGCAAAGCGTGCATCTTCCTGCATGCGCGCAATGCTTTCGTTCTGGTTGAAACTGCGTTTGCTTTGCAAGAATAGATTGACCAGTCCGGTCATGATCAACAGACCCAGCAACATGGCGATCATCAGTTCAATCAGCGAGAAACCCGATTGTTTGGCCTGGCATTTCATCAGGTCGGTATCCTTGCTAAATCCCAATAAATGTTGGCACGACGATCACCCGGCGCAGTTCGTCGTTGTCGCCATAACGTCCCAGGCCCACTCCACAAGGATCAGCCGGCGGAGTCGTCATTGCGGTGACACCGCGCCATGCGATGGTCACGGTGTAGCCACCCGAACCACCCAATACAGGGCCGTTGATACAAGCGGTCGCACCAACCAGCCCACCGGTCGCTTCATTGCCACGCGTTTCCATGTTGCCATCGAGAATTCTTTCCCATTCCCAAAGGTCAAAGGCGGCAATCTGCTGTGTGCTACATGGCCCGTTGATATTGTTGCAGGCTAGAGCCGGCTGCGGACCAAGCGTTCCGCCACCGAGGTCAGCAGCGTTGACGTAGCTGGCCAGCGCCTGGTTGTTGCTCCTCATACGCTCGAGCAGATCGTAGGCCATCAGCGATGCGTTGGTTCTTTGCAGGGCGTCGAAATTTGCTTTCTTGGCAACACCCTGCAAAGCGGCAACAGACAGCATTCCCAGCGAGAAAACGACCAGCGTGACCAGGACTTCAATCAATCCGACGCCGGCCATGCGGTGCATGGCCGGCGTAGTCGATTTCATCATTGCGGAAACTTTCAACATACGGGAGCGGTACCATCGATGTTGTATTTGGATGCCCGAGGCCGGCCGCTGGAATCAACCACGATCGTTCGGGCATGTTCAGCACCGCGAATATCGCATAGCGTGAATTGTCCGGTGTTGGAGCGGATGTTGTTGCCGGTCATCATGCGGCCATTCGGACGATACATCAGGTTATTGCCGATTCCGCCAGGCGTGATCCCCAGCCTGGATATGTCATTGACGGAACGCAGAACCACTTCCGTGCCGTTGACCTGACCATCACCATTGTTATCGACAAAAACGACCCAGCCGTTACTCCAGCTATTACCGCAGGTCTGGCCGTCGTTGCTGCCGCACAAGGATACTCGTCTGTTTTGTACAATTGCTTCGGAGCGTGCCAACTGCATGCTGCCGACCAGTACGTTCAACGAGCTGACTTGGCGATTATTGAGCAGCGTCTGATTGAAGCTGGGTACGCCAACCGTAGCCAGTATCGAAAAGACCGCCAGGGTGACCAGCAGTTCGGCCAGCGTGAATCCGTTTTGTTTCATGTCCATAAAAAGTCCCGCCAATGGTTTGTTCGTGTTTCCGTGTATGCATCAAACCACCAGTGCACTTGTCATTCCGTGAACTGGTTCACACCGGATTCTTGGCTCCCCGTCAGCGCTTTGGGATACTTGTCCCGAGCCACGATTTTCGCGCCGAATTAGGTCAAATCGGGAATTTTAAGTACTTGTTTTTTAAGTTCTTTTTTTTCAGCCATTGACGATGTTTTTTGCCGATTCGGGCGCTATAGGCTTAACGTGGAACCGTCAACCCCGATAAGCGGTCATGGACTTCCGATAAGTGGAAAATCCCGGTTTTTGGATGCTCATTGAGACCTGAGTCACAGCTATTGCAAGGGCTGAGGACATACAATCGGCCAGTCTGAAAAGGGAAAGATTATGCAAAACAACGCCGAAGCCAGGCCGATTACGCTAACCGGAGAGCGGAATCTGGGAGTAGCTGTAGACATTTCGGCAACCGGCGCAGCGCGGGAAATGACCGACAGGCGTCGTTTTAGCTTCAAGACCATCCTTTATGGCCTCATCAAGCCACGACGCCGCGGCCCGCGCAGAGGCGAAGACAGCGACAGCTATCACGCCGATTTCTTCGATCGCAGCCTGATGTTTCCTGCAGTGGGCACGGTCCTGCTCAGTGCAATGGATGCGATGCTGACGCTGATCGCGATCGACAATGGCCTGGCAACCGAAGCAAACGCCGCCATGGCTACGTTGATGGAGAACGGCAGCGCAAGCTTCGCCGGCTGGAAGCTTTTCGGCACCATCATAGGCGTAGTACTGATGATATCCATGGCGAATATGCGGGTCCTGGCTGGCCTCAGGGCAAAAACCATTCTGTATTTCCTGTTCTGTGGCTATACCCTGCTGATCACGTACCAGTTACTGAACATCTACACCGCTTGAAAAACAGGTGGTTTGCCCAATTTTGCGCACTGCAAAATGACCCGCCACGCCAATTGCAATACTGTCTCCCGAACCTAATTCAAACCCAAAGAAGCAGGGGATCACGATGTCCGGGAGATCTGTCTGGCTGAATGCGTTCAGTATCGCATTACTGATGCTGCTAATCGGCAGCCCGCTGTGGGCGCAAGAATCACCGGTTAGCCTCGATATACCGCCAGGCGCATTGGCCGGCACAGATTTTAATGTCGATCGGGCGACAGATGCCTATGTCGCGTTGCTAAGCGAGGAACAACGGGCAAAATCGGACGCCTATATGGAAGGCGGTTACTGGCTCGAGCTGTGGGGATTTCTGTATGGCCTGGCCGCCGCGTGGCTGCTGCTGCATTTTCGAATTTCCGCCGCAATGCGGGATCTTGCCGAGCGAATCGGCAAATGGGACTGGCTGCATACGCTCGCCTACGCCGTGCAGTACATCCTGGTCACGACGATCCTGGTTTTCCCACTGACTCTCTATCAGGGGTTCTTCCGCGAACATCACTATGAATTGGCGAACCAGAATTTTGCTGGCTGGTTTGCCGACCAAATGACCGGTCTGATGGTCGGCGCAATCCTAGGCAGCCTGGCAATATTGCTAATCTACGCGGTAATCCGAAAAGCGGGTCAGCTATGGTGGATATGGGCCAGCGTTGCCTCGGTTGCTTTCATATTCTTCACTTCGTTTATCGCGCCAGTCTATTTCGCACCGTTATTCAATGATTACCAAACCCTGGAAGACGGGCCGATTCGTGACCAGATCATGTCCATGGCGCGGGCCAATGACATTCCGGTCGATGATGTTTACTGGTTTGACGCCTCCCGCCAAACCAAGCGCATTAGCGCCAACGTCAGCGGTTTTCTGAACACGACACGCATCAGCCTTAACGACAACTTGCTCGAGCGCACCTCACCCGAAGAAATCCAGGCGGTCATGGGTCACGAGATGGGGCATTACATCCTCAACCATGGCGTCAAGCTGGTCATGCAGTTTGGACTGGTCCTAGTCGGGGGATTTGCCTTCGTCAACTGGGGATTTGGCAGAGCGCTGGCACGCTGGGGGGAAAACTGGGGTGTCCGCGATATCGGTGATACTGCGGGCTTGCCGTTGCTTGGCGCCGTGTTGTCGGTTTATTTTCTGATCATGACGCCGTTGACCAATTCGATCATCCGCGTGGCTGAGGTGGAAGCGGACAATTATGGCCTGAATGTCGCCGGACAACCGGATGGCTTCGCCCGTGTCGCGATGCGTTTGAGCGAGTATCGCAAGATCAGCCCGGGCGCCTTTGAAGAGTTCCTTTTTTATGACCATCCCAGCGGGCGCAACCGCGTGCATATGGCCATGCTGTGGAAAGCAGAACATCAGGAATCCGAGCCTGAAACAAAACGAGAATAATCACCCGCCAGGAAGCGCTACAAAAACACGCATCATGCGTCGGCTGCTGAACAGCAGGTGACCAGCCCAGAAAGTGTTTTTACACCGCTGAGTCTGGTCTTGTTTTTCGGCGTCGTTTTGGCCCGGCCGAACCAACCCTGAATCCGCTTGGCTAAATCAGCTATCGCGGTAATCGTCACCATAGTATTTGCTCGTGATACGCGTATGAAAATCCTCGGCCCTGATCGGCTGGTAACGAGGTTGACCGAGCCCCGGCAACACATCAAGGATTTCGTCCTCCCAGACATAAACAGCCATCGGTAAGGAAACTCTTGGCTTGGTCATTACACCGGGGTCTTGCGGCTGACTCACACGGTGAGTCGTCGATGGCAACCGGTCATTGCTGATTCGCTGCATATAGTCGCCGGTATTGAGAATAATACTGCCCGGTGGCGCATCGAGTTTTATCCATTTCATGTTACGGCGATTCAAAACCTGTAACCCTTCCTGGTTTGGCGCCGGCAGAAAGGTAAACAGATCGACATCTTCATGGCCCAACATCCGCCCGCCACCGGCTTCCCCACCCGCTACCGTCACCGCCGGGTAATAGTTGAGCCTGAATCCAAAATTGGTTTTGTGAAGTTTCTGGTCATAGATATGGGGGTCGCAGCCGAGATAGTAAAGAATTGCCTGCATGACCGGCAAGATCAGTTTTTCATGCTCAATAACCAACCGACGGAACTCGGGTTCGAATTCCGGGCGTGGCCAGAAATCACTCTCCCGGTAATCGGCCTTGCCATCCAGATCGAATGCGCGCCGGCAAAACACCCAGCCTTCGACAAGGTCGGGGTGGATGATGGTTGTTTCCTTTACCGGGAAATACCCCTGGTTCACCGATCCGTGCCGGTGGGCGATGTAGGGCTTTCTTTCGGATGCGGGAATGGTTTCAAAAAATTCAATGGTTTTTTGAGTTAAATGTTCGTACAAGTCCGGGTCCACGCCATGTCCGGTCAGGATGGCAAAGCCAATGCTTTCCATCGCAGCGCCCAGTTGTTGCGAAAATTTCCGCCGGCTCTTTTCATCGCCTACCAGCCACAAAGACATATCGCAGGTCTGAATCTCGAATTCTGCATCGAACTGCTCACCAGCGCCCTGCTCGGACAGGTAATAGGATTGCTCCTTACGAACCTGTTCGTACCGGCGGAACTCCTGGTTTTTCGCCAGCACGCCCGTTTCCTGTTTTCGCTTGTCGCCCATCAGACTTCTGTGCCGCTTATCAATGAAAAAAGGTAAGTACCCAGCACCACGACAAGTGCCAGTGGAATCACCCAGCGCAGCCAGAATAAACTGACTAAGGCAAAAAATCCGGCCTGTCGTGGAAAAATTTGCTGCGCCGTGGTTATCCGGCCAAGCCCACGGGTCAGCGCGATGATGGCAATCAGCCCGCCGCTAACCAGCATACCCGAACCAAAAACCATATCTGCCCAGCCTATGAACGGTGGATACAATGCGCTTGGAATCATCATCAGCGCCAGCAATACAAAAGTAACCACTACAAGTTGCCGTCGCGACCATCGATATTGACGCGGGTCGCTGAGGCCGGAAACAAAGACCTCGATTGCCGCGATCGCCGAAAGAAAGGCGACCAGCGCCAATACCAGCAGGAACAAAGAACCTGCGAGCCGGCCGCCGGGCATCGCGGAAAACAATTCGGGCATGGTGCTAAAGATCAGACCGGGCCCCGAACTCATGTCGAGCCCGAAAACCAGCACCGTCGGCACAATGAACAACGAAGCCATTAGCGCGGCAGCGGCATCGCTGGATACGGTGATCAAGGCATCGCGCGGCAGATTCGCATCATCTTTGAGATAGCTCCCATAGACCAGCATGATGCTGCCGCCAAGTCCCACAGAATAAAATGCCTGACCCATCGCGGCAAACGCTTCGCGAGATCCTATCCGTGAAAAATCAGGCTGCAGAAATTCGATGACTTTTGGTATCGCCTGCGGCAGTGTCAGTGTATGAAAAACCAGGTAGAACATGATCAGCGCAAACAGCGGAACAAACAACCGACTGACCAGTTCGATACCCCGATTGAGGCCTTTGTGGACGACCAACAAAGCGGCTGCCGCGATGATGACTGAAATCGTATATTGCAAGACACCGTTCGATAGCGATGCGTGGTAGTTGTCAATCGTTTCCGGCGAAAATCCTTTGATCAAGGAAAACCCGCCGGTCCACGCCACCTTGGCAATCACGACGATATAATAGGAATCGGCAATCAAAATTCCCGCCAGTAATGCAATTCCGACCGGCCGCCCAAGCCTGTCTCCGAAAGCGGACGCCATCGCTCCGATGGGGCCTTGCCTCGTCGCCCGACCCAGCGCCCACTCGGCTGACATGGCCGGCACGGCGATCAGCAGCGCAAAAACCAAGTACATGAAAAGAAACGCACTACCGCCATACTGTCCCATCATGTACGGAAACCGCCAAACGTTACCCAGGCCGATGGCGACCCCAACCATGGTCAAAATGGTTGTCAGCCGGCTGCTGAAACGCAGGCTGCTCATCGAGATTGGGGAAGTTCTGATCTATTCATGAACTCGTATCTTACGCCCAAAATGTCCGGCTTCCGCGTTGACTTAAATCAAGGAATTTCGAGCGCGAGAACCCGACTATAAACGGTTGTTCACATTGCAAACCGACAAGGACCTGATCGTTTCTTGTGGCGTCCGGTTCATGGCGAAGACAGCAAAATTACGAAGCCCGGAAAAAACCGCGCTGCTGCCAACCCAACTGTCTGGCTGCTCGCTGGCGGAGAGCATTACGGTCGACGATGTCAGGTGGGTGCGCGATCGCTTTCCCGGTGTGCCCGTGGTCACTGCAGCATACGCTGTCCCTATATGAACGAAATAACGCTGGAACAAACTCTGGCTTCGTTGAAACATGGACGGTTCGAAATCGACTTGCCCGCCAGATTGATTGAACTAGCAAGGAAACCGATAGAGGCAATGTTGCGCGGGTCCTGATCTGGAAAAACGCCGGCCTACATCGAAACCAGCTTGGCGCCGATCAGCGCATAGATCAGCGAGCCCGGCAAATAACCCAGCAACAAACTCGCAACGTGAATCCGCAATCGAACATGATGCGACCCGGCTATCAGGTCCGCCAGCGGGCCACCCGCCCATGGCACCCAGCGAAGCAATGTCAGGAACAAGAGGTTATCCGCCTGGTAACTCCTCAACCAGGCAGGCAATGCTTGTATGCGTGCGCGGATATCCCATTCGTGATCACCGCGTTGCCAGATACGGTACATGATGAGGCCGGTCACCATGCTTGAAATCTGGTTGACCAGGGTCGCGACCAAAATGGAGAACAAAGCACCATTGACGACTGACAACACGATTGCGCCGAATGGCGTGACGTTGGTCAGCGTTTTGAGCAACGCAGATGCAACCGGCGCCCACACGCCCCATTGGGAAACCGCTCCCCGCGCACCCTCGATTTCGATCCAGTGGTTGGCGGCAAGCGACAACAGGATTATGGTTGCCAGCATCCAGACGAATGGGGAAAGGATTGCGCGTTTTATCCTGTCCATCAGCGCACGTTATCAGAAAACGCTGTGTACGCGAATGGCGGCGGGAACGCAATCAATGGTGATGGTTTTTTCTTCACTTTGATAAACCTCACCATCAAGTTCGTATCGCGGCGGAGACTCGAATTCGATGCTAACTGATTTGACAGCCTTCATCTGGACCTTCTCTCCGTCCTTGTGCCTGCCGGCGCAGACATCTGAAAATATTTTCATCCGTCCAAACGGGCTGGTATCGTTGATCGAAACCAGGTCGAGATAGCCGTCAGTCAGACTCGATTTCGGTGCGATATCGAAAGAACCGCCAAAATAACGGCCGTTTGCAACCACCAGCATCAGGCGTCTGCCCCGGTGAGATCTCAACTGCTCACAGTCGACGGTCATTTCCACGCCGGGAAACCGGAACAACTGGCGCACGGCGCAGTATTGATATAACAGACCGCCTTTCAAGCGGTTAAATCGTGACGCATCGTCAATAACCGCAATGTCAAAACCGCAACCGAAAACATTCAGAAAATGGCGGCCGTTGAGACGGCCCACATCAATGGTTCGGTAGTCGGAGGAGCTAAGTGCAGCAATGGCCTTGCCCAGATGGCGGTAAACGATGCCGAGGCTTTTCCCGAAATCGTTACCGGTACCGGCAGGCAGCAAACCCAGGCTAACATCGGCCCGGCCACTGTTGATTATCTCATTGGCAACGAGAGACCAGGTTCCATCACCGCCCACTGCCACGATGCGCCGGTAACCGCTGTCCAGCGCCTGCCGGGTCAGCCGCTCAAGATCGCCCGGCTCCTCGCTGACTTCATAATCGAATGCGCCCAGCGCAACCGAAAGCAGCTTGAGGTACCTGGCCTTGCAGCGCGCCCCACGGCCACGGCCCGCAGCCGGGTTGAACAGAACAAAGTATCGGGGTTTTGACAAAGCGGTCGGGTTTAGGAAAATTCTGATCTATTCATGGGCGCAAGATACGAGTCCATCAATAGATCAGAGCTTCCTTAGAGAGTTTCCAGTTCTTCGAAAAGTTGCCGGCCGCGCTTCATCCACAACTCGCGAAACGGATAATCCGTAATCTCCCCCGGGTCCAGTCCCGCACACATGGGATGATCGTGCAAGGTCAGCGAGCCCCGCTCTTCTTCATGCTCGCAAAAATTACCCTGCATGTGGATATCCACTTTGTAACGACCGGAATCGTCTTTCATGTTGCACTGATAAAGATGATCGACATCCTCCCATTGATGCTCGGTGACCGTGAAATCGACTATGGGAGCATCCCCTTCCCTGACAGTCACCGCCAAGGAGCCGTTTTGCTCGGAGAAATCAATGGCGATATCCATCGTGTGATGCGGCAGGTGCCAGCGTTCGAGAGCGTGCGCCCTCGCCTCAGCCGTACTGGTTGCCAGGACAAACGGGTAAAAAGCCGATTTTGGAAACTCGCTACTTTGACGAATCAGCGGCGGAACGATAATGGACATGACTACTTCCTGGTATGCCCCGATTATGCTTTCAGTGAAGTCAAATGCCGTGACTGCAAAAATTGATGAGCCGTGATGTGATTCCAGCGTCTGCAATGGCTTTGGCAACAACGGCATCGCCATTTCCGTTGGTATTTCAAAAAAAGCGCTGGCCGTCTGACTAAACTCGTACTTGGTCAACGGCATAGCCCGTGCCTTTGCATGACGTTGATCAAAATATCGCAGCCCCGCTCGAGCTGCTCATTGGTGTGCCCTGCGCTGATCGAAATCCGGAAGCGGGATCGATGCTTGCCGACTGCGGGAAACCTGACCGGATTCAGGTAAACGCCTTCGTGAATCAGTTGCTCGGCATATGAAAATATGTGCTTGTCATCGCGGATCATCACAGGAATCACCTGTGACTCGGAGTTACCGATATCCACACCTGCCTCTCGCAGCTTTTTTTGCGCGAAATATACGTTGTCCCACAAACGCTTTCTGAGTTCAGGTTCGTCAATGGCTATGTCCAGGGCCTTGCTGATGCCCGCGGTCACTCCCGGCGGGAGGGCGCACGAGAATACCCGGGACCTGGCAAAGGCTCTCAGATAATTGGTGAGTTTGAATGAGCCCGCGACGAATCCACCGATGCCGCCCAGGCTTTTTGAGAACGTGCCCATATGGATATCGATCTCGTCCTCGAGACCGAAGTGCTCGGCAACGCCACGCCCGTTTTCGCCGAAAATAAATGCGGAATGCGCTTCATCGATCATGATCCTGGCATCGTAACGCTTGCAAAGGTCAACGATCTCGGGGAGGACCGGCAAGTCACCGTCCATCGAGTAAACGCCTTCAACGACAACCAGTTTCTTGCCGATCGCGCGTTTCAGTTTCTTTTCCAGGTCGTCGATCTTGTTATGCCGGAAAAAACTAACCCTGGCCTTCGACAGGATGATTCCGTCAACGACGCTGGCATGCGAATACTGATCCGTGATCACCGTATCGCCTGGACGCATCAATCCGGAAATAACGCCGAGGTTGACGCTATAGCCGGTGGAAAAAAGCAGCGCGGTTTCTTTCTTTTTGAATTTTGCCAGTTTCTCCGCCAACTCCTCGTGCAACTCCATCGTGCCGCTGAGAACCGGCGAACCCGATGCGCCCAGCCCGTACTTCCGGGTCGCTTCGACAGCAGCCTCGATCACCTCCGGCCGGTAAGACAGGCCGAGGTAGTTGTAGGAAGAAAAGTTGACCAGATTTTTGAGCACCTGGTTGTCGAGCGTCTCGCGGATATCGACAGTTGGCAGCGGTGCGGTCTGCATCGGCAGGCCAAACTGGTAATAACCAGCGCCATATGCTCTCGTCCCCCACCACTCATCCATCGGATCAAGCATGCAAAACGCATCATCACTCGATCCCGAATAAAAATTGCTATGATCGAAGTCATCGAAACCGTGGGCGGCCGCTGTCGCCGATAATTCCTTAACTTTTTTCTTTGGTGCTTCCATAGTGCTTGTGTTTCCCCGGCCAAAAATCCACAGGCGGTTGACCTCGCCATGACTGCTGGCCTATTTTCTCAGTTTCCTAACTGCAAACACGACCCAACCATGATCAAAACTAGTCTTGATTATTTACGCGGTGGCACTTGTCTTTTTGCTATCGGCTTGCTGCTGATCATCGGCGACCCCATTCAACGCGCATTGTTTGCGTTGCTCCCGTTGTCCGGCAGGCACAGCCTGCACCTGCAGGCTTCCTGGTTTCGGCTCTGGGCCAACATTATGCTCCAGACCATCCGAATAATCTGTGGCGTGAGATTCAGACCCTTGCCATCCGTCTCCGGCGATTCGGGCACCCTGCTCCTGGTGAACCATCAGTCGATACTGGATATCCCCTACGTGGCCGCCTGTCTAAGCGAAAATTATCCTCTTTTTGTAACCCGCCGCCGGTATGCCAAGGGCATTCCGCTGGTGTCCAATATGCTCCGATTGTACAAATTTCCGCTGGTCGATCCCGCTCGGTTTTCCGTATCCCAGCTCAATGCCCTGGCCGAAACCGCTGCAAATGCCCGCTACCCTGTGGCGATTTTCCCGGAGGGCTCACGCACGAGGAACGGGGATATCCGCAGGTTCAGAACCGCGGGTGTCAACGCCATTCTTTCATCCCGGCCCTGGTCCGTCCACCTGGTCATCGTGGATGGCCTTTGGAAGTGCGCGACTTTAACGGATTTTGTCAAGAAAATCAGTCGAATCAGGCCAAAATCAGTGATTATTGGCCCTTTCTCTTTTGACCCGGAAACGGACGATCCGGAACCGTTTATGGCCGGTATGCGTGAGAAAATGCTGTCCGGGCTCGCGCAGCTACGCAAGGAATCGGGCGCTTGAACGGGCACGCCCACAAACCGGATGCCTTGAGGGCGATGGCTGACAGGGCCGGCAGCAACCTGCGGGCGGTGATTTTCTTCGGCTCCCACCTGGTGAACTCAGCACCGGGCCAGCACAGCGCCGCCGACTGGGTTGTCATCGTTGACGAGTACCGCCCGTTTTATCGCGAATTCAGTGCATGGTTCGGCTACCCGGCCGTCCTGGTCGCTTTGCTGAACCGGCTGTTGCCACCCAATGTCATCCATATTCCAGCAGCGGAAGGCGCTGGCATCAAGGCAGTGATCATCAGCGCAAAGGATTTTGCACGAGCGATGGGTGCGCGCGCCAAAGACCATTTCTGCAAAGGGCGCCTGGTTCAGAAAGTGGAAATCATCTATGCGCGCGACGACGAGGTCCGCGAACGGGTTAACGAGCGGCTGCTGGATGCGCGTATGGGCACGCTGGACTGGGTGCCGCTATATGCGGATGAAAAATTTACCGTTGAGTCTTACTGCCTGGCCATGATGCAAACATCGTATGGCGCCGAAATCCGCCCCGAATCGAACGATCGAGTGCTGGAAGTCATCGCCCAGCAACAAACTTCGTTGATCGAATCGTTCAAGCCGGTACTGGACGCCGGTATTGAACGAGGCGTGCTGACCCGGGACGAGCGAAAATACCGCCTGACCCGGCCACCAGGAAAAGCGCAAAAGTGGCGCTGGCGGTGGTATTTCCGCAAGTCGAAAATTCGCGCGACGCTACGCTGGCTCAAGTACGTCATGACTTTTACCGGCTGGCCCGACTACATAGTCCGCAAACTGGAGCGCCGCTCCGGCATCAAGGTCGAACTGACCGATGCCGAACGACGCTGGCCATTGGTGCTGATGTGGCCCAAGATCATCAGGAATTTTGTCCGCCTGCAGCGAAGCAAGAAATCATCACCATGAGGCCGATCCGGGATACCTTATCCTGGCTGCCAAATCGCTCCAGTCAAGCGGGTAGCCGTTCAATCGCCTCCAGCAAGCGGTCGATCTCGCTCCTGGTGTTGTACATCGACACGCCCATCCGTATCAGCCCGCCGCTCTCGGACAAGCCGAGCAGTTCGACGACCCGTTGAGCATAAAAATGCCCCTGCCAAAGACAAAATCCCTGCGTGCCCAGATCTTTTACGGCGTCGTCCGTGGATATTTTGCCGGATGTGATCGAAACGGTGGGTGAACGCGGCGCCGCAGAAAAATCAGGCCCCCATACCGTGACCCCCGGAACATCCGCTACACGCTGGTAATAGTGGGCCGCCAGTTCATGTTCGTAGGCGTAAATTTTCCCCATCGCATCGACCAACTGCTCACGAAGATTATTTCCCTCACCCCAGCTGGCGAGGTATTCGATCGCAGCCGCGATCGAAACGATTGCCGCGTGGTTCAGCGTGCCGGTTTCAATCCGGTATGGCGCGGCCGAATCCTGGGTGCACAAGCGGTTGGTCGGCAGCGTATTCAGCAGACCGGGCCTGGTATAAAGAATCCCGACATGCGGCCCATAGAATTTATACGCCGAGCAAAACAGGAAATCGGGATCCATGGCCTGCACGTCGAGCGCGATATGCGGCGCGTAATGCACCGCGTCCACCAGCATCCATGCGCCGACCTTGCGGCTCAGTTCGCGGGCCAGGGAAAGATCGTTGACCGTACCCAGCGCGTTTGAAGACGCGTTGATAGCCACCAGCCGCGTACGCTCGTTAATCTTGCTGCGCATGTCATCCGGATCGAAATAACCCTGCCTGTCGATGGCGATTTCGCGGATCGCGACGCCGCGATCCTGCAGCTGCAGCCACGGGCCGCGATTGGCTTCATGATCGAGTGCGGTGATCGCCACTTCATCGCCTTCCCCCCAGAGCCTGGAGAAAGCATCGCTCAGGGAGAAAGCCAGCGTGGTCATGTTGGCGCCAAAGGAAATGCTGGCAGGCTCGGACGCGCCGACAAAAGCTGCGACTGTCTTGCGGGTGCGCCAGATGGCTTCCTCAAGATCCCTGGAGGTGACAAATTCGCCGCCGGTATTGGTGTTGAACATCCGGTACGCGTGATTCTGCGCCTCGATGACCGGACCGGGTACCTGGGTGCCCGCCGGCCCGTCCAGAAAGACCAGTGGTTGACCATCGAGCGAGCGCGACAAGGCGGGAAAGTCCTCTCTCGCCCTGAGACACTGCGCATCTGTATAGGGCATCTCTACTCCTTTGTCGGGCTTACTTGCTCCGTAAGCCGGTCGCCGGCAATTTCGTCGATCCGCTTCACTGTTTCCGGCTTGAGGTGATTCTTCCAATCGCCGACCACGCCCTTGCGAAAATGCGACTGCCTGTTTTCATCGCCCTGCTCCCTGCCGCCGGATAATTTTTTAAAGCTGGATTGATCGCGGCATTTTTCGATGGTCCCGTCGGAGGCATCGACCCCGAGAGCGGTTAGCAGGGGCCGCACAGCCCCGGCAAAATCATGATGCAACAACTCGTATTTGACCTCCAGATATTGCGCCGGGCAGGACCTGGCGAACTTCTGAGTAGTGTTGTTCAACTGCAGCCACCCGTCCGTCAGTTTCAGAGCCAGCTCGTCCGGCGAGACATATTCTTTTTTTGCCTGCTCCGGGTTGATGCGTAACCCATGAAACCACATGGATACCGCGACATCGCGCGGGTCACGCGTGATGTGGAGCAGTTTCGCTTCCGGAAACATTTGGTGCAGAAGTTGCAAATTGGCGAGGTTCGCGGGTGTACGCTCGCCGATCGCCGCCGGCAATTCGCCATCGCATTGCTGGCCCAGCAGCAAAGCCATCGTTATTCGGCCAATATGCCAGGCATGGTCCCGGGACAAGCCCCGGTAGTCGCGGAGTTCCTCAAACAGGGCGTTATTGTGCTTAAGGTAGCCGTTATAGCGATTGATCGCCTCATTCAAATCAGGTAACAGCTTGTCGGCAAAGTGTCCTTCGCCATGGCAGCACACGTCGGGGTGGGCGTTAAGAATCAGTTCCAGCCAGGTCGTGCCCGATTTGCCCTGGCCAGCGACAAAGAAAAGCTGGCGCTCAAGCACCGCCTGGACCAGCGAACCCAGTGCCTGGTTATCCGGCATCCCGGTCTATCCCCCGAAGCAGACCAAAAGTCTGGCCAATGTACCGCATCGGCCGTGCAGATTCGATGTCGGCGACAAGGCGAGGATGCGCCAGCGAAAGCAGAAAGGGGGGCGTGGACGCGAACGCCCACGCATTGGCGTTCAGGTCTGCGAAAGATCCAGGTTGGGCACGATGCGAATATCGATGCGCCGGTTCTTCGCGCGCCCCTGCGGCGTTTCGTTGTTCGCGACCGGTTTGGTTTCACCATAGCCGATCGAGCTGATCCGCTCCGGGTTGATGCCCATCTGCACCAGCAGATATTGACGAACCGATTCGGCGCGTTTTTCGGACAGGACAAAATTCTGGTCGTCGCCGCCGAAGGAGTCTGTATGTCCTTCAATGATAACGCGCCCGCCCGGGAAAATTTCGATCGCGTTTTCTACCTTTCGCAGCAAACCATAATTCGCCGAATTGATATTCGAACTACCCGAGTTGAAACTGAGCCCGACCAGGCGTATGTAGATTTCATTTGAATCCCTGAAGACCTTGGCTTCGAATCGCTCGAAAGTGCTTTCTATCTGGATCACCTTCTGGCGCAAAATTTCCTGGGCAGCCAGCCTGCGCCGCAACGCCTCCTGGGCATTGGCCACGCCACCGAGCTGTTCGCTGAGTTCGTTGACTTGATCGCCTAGCGCAACGATTTCCCGGTCGCGCTCCGCAATCTGCTGGCCCAGTTCCTGGGATTGCTCGCCGCCGGTCTCGATATAAATCACCAGATCCCTGACCAATGCTTCATAGCCTTGATCCAGTTTGGCTGTCATATCCGCCGCGGCTGCAATTTCCTGCAATGGCTTCTCCCAATGCAGGATCAGCTGTTCCTGGGTCCGATTCCGTGACTTGAAGTTTTTCAAGTATTCAGTCAGGTAAATCGCATGCTGGGCCTCGTATTGCGCTTCGCGTGCCAGGCTGCGCGGCCGGTCGGTGTCATAACGATTTTCCGTCAGTTCTATTTCCGCGGTAGCCAGCAGATTTTTTGCACGCCGCAGCGTAATTGGCGCATAGCGCTTGGCCTTCATCTTGTCGGCCTTCGCCAACAACATCCGCGTATCGGTCAGATACTCGGCTTTGATTGCCTCAAGCTCCAGTTCACGATATATCTTGGTCGCTTCCGCGGCTCGGCGCAGCGCATTTTTCTGGCGGCCGTCCTCGAGCATGGCAACCGCGTCCCGGAAATAGGCCTCGGCACGGGTCCAGTTTCTGGTTGAGTATTGTTTGGCGTTGACTCCGGCCGCATCGGTGCGCGCCTTGATCATCGTTCCCATTTTCTGGGCTGCCAGATCGGCAACAATCTGGGCTTTTTCGAATTCGATCGTGGCCTTGGCGAGATCCTTTTGCACGCTACTCACCGTGCGCCCCTGCGAGAACTTTTTCTCTGCGTTCTTGTAGCTGCGCATAGCGCGTGCGTAGGTATCCGGCGCCAGTCGCCTGGCGTCCTTGTTTTTGGCAACCTCCAAGGTCCCGGTCGCCTGCCGGAACATACGCTCCCTGGCGTCCTGTGAGTGGGCGGCCCCGCTGGCGAGTAGCGCGAGCGCCTGGAAAACCAAAATCAATACGGTCTTTTTACTGAACTTTGTCATCTGTATCTCCGCAATCGCTCGCAAATCCTGTGAATCGGAAGCGGTACGAGTATAGTTTTCCGGTTCGCGCGCGGACCGGCACTGGGTCACATTATTGTCAAATCGTCAGCCCGCAAATATGGCCTCCCGAGCGAACGACAAAAACATTATGTTAAATGTTATGCCAGATATCACGGTCAAACAAACCGTTGGCTACAGTTTGGGCAAAACGAATCAAGCGCTGGGTAAACAAGCGCCCGGCAAATCGATTTCGGCCGCCACAAGCAGCAAAAAATCTTTGCCCTCTGTCGCCGGATTGCGACGAAAATTGCTCCATTTTCAACCCGTTGATCAACATTCGCTCAGCTTTTGCTGTGCTAGCATTCGACCACCGGCGGACTGGACCGCCGAACGAGGAAAACTACGATGAGTATCATGAAAACAGGCATTATCGCTATTGCGGTTTTCGGCGTTATCGCTGCATCGGCAAGCTATGCGCAGGGCCGCAGCGGCGGCCAGGGACGTGGTCAGACGCCATCGCAAATGCGCGATTCGGCGTACCAGGACAGCGTGCGGCGTGACCTGGAAGACATGCGGGCGAGGGCCGCCGAAAGACGCCGGGAAGCCGAAGCCGCGCGCGCTGCAGACGACACAAGAAGAGCCGAGGCGGAAGCCGGGCACGCGGCAGCACAGGCAAGACACGCTGCGGCGGAAACCCATAGCCGCGGCGAAAACGCAAGCGCAGAGCACGAGCGCAGCGCATCCTCTCGTGCCGAGCATCCGCCGAACGAGCAGGCGGCGCCGGAAGCGTTTATGGCCGAAGAAAACGCGCTCAATGCCGAGTTGCGTAAACAACGCAAGGATTTGCGCGCAGAAAATCGCGGCGGCCACGCACCCGATGACGATGGCGGGAACGACGACTAAGAAAGAAGCGCGGCACGGTTGGGTTCGCCCGCGAAATCCCGGCGCGGGCTCCAATGTTGTATTTTTGCACTGCCGTACCGGCATCCTAATGAAAAACCTGGGCTATGAGCCGGCAAGTGATTGATAATAATCGTGTTTTTTACTAGCCGAGCTGGGCTGACTGTTGTATGATTTACACCAAACCGTAAACTAACAAAAACAGGCATGAATCTGCCAGGTTCATGCCGCCAATCCTAAGGAGTCATGGGTCATGTTCAGGAAACTTATTTTAGTCCCCTCGTTGCTTTGTCTTGGTTTTGCCGCCGGCGCACAAGCGCAGGATTCAGACAGCGATGATCAGGCGAGCGACGCAGCGGCAACGGGAAGAGTGCTCGAAGAAATTGTCGTTACCGCGCAGAAACGTGAAGAAGGGCTGAAGGACGTACCGATTTCGATCGTCGTGACCTCTGGCGAAAAGATCAAGGAGGCGGGCATCTACCGGATCGAAGATCTACAGAACTATGTGCCCAACCTGCAGATGACCGAAAGCGGCATCAGCACGCAGATGTATATCCGTGGTATCGGCACCGGCAATAACCAGGGCTTCGAGCAATCGGTCGGCCAGTATGTCGATGGCATCTATTATGGCCGCCAGCAACTGATTCGGGCGCCGATTTTTGACCTGGCACGTGTCTCCACCTTGCGTGGCCCGCAGAGTATCCTGTTTGGCAAGAACTCGATCGCCGGCGCTCTTTCAATGACTACCGCTGCGCCGACCCAGGAATTCGAAGGCAGCTTCAGCGTCAGCAGCGATTTTGAGCACAATACCGTATTGACTGAACTGGTCATGTCCGGCGGTCTTAGCGACACCGTGTCCGGCCGCTTTGCGGTTCGTAAATATGACGACGACGGCTATGTAGTCAACACCTTCAACGGCGCGGATGAGCCGCAACGGGACGACTTGGCCATCCGCGGCACAGTGCGCTGGGAGCCCAGCGACAGGCTGGATATCACTTTGAAACTGGAACGCGACGTCTTCGATACGATCGGACGCCAGATCGAGGTCATCGAGGACGGCCCCATCCTACCTGGCGGTGCGACCTACGCGCAGATTCTGGGCTCGCTGGGTTATCCGGGTGCAATCAGCGACGCGACGCAGGATTATTCGCGATCGGCCGATGGCGGCGATTTCAGCAACAACGAACTGGACAGCCATGCGCTGACCATCAACTACCAGGTCGGCGAAAACACGCTGACCGCGGTATCCGGTTATGTCAGTTACGATTTCCTGGAGATCTGCGATTGCGACTATACCGCCGCACCGGTATTCAACGTCCTGCTCGACGAGGAGTATGAGCAGTTCAGCCAGGAAATCCGGCTGACCTCTCCCGGCGGCGAGAAAGTCGACTGGATCGTCGGTGGTTTTTATCAGACGGGTGACCTCGATTTCCGGGATGAAATCCTGATTCCGTCGAACAGCGTGCTGGGCCTGCTGGGACTGGTCCCCATACTGAACACCAGCGCCACACGGCAATTCAACCAGGATTCCGACCTGTGGGCCGTTTTCGCGCAGGCGACGATAAATCTTAACGACGAATGGGCCGTGACCGTCGGTGGCCGCTACACCGAGGAAGACAAGAAAGGATCAAGAATAATCGAGGTCATTGATCAAGCCACCGGCATGCCGGTACTCCCGGCGTCAATGGCGCCTTTGATTTTTTTCAGCCAATTCGGGATCGAAAACGAACAATTGATTATTCCTGGCGTCACTGCTGGTCATAACCTGAGCGGAACACGCGATGAGACCTCGTTCACGCCGTTGTTAAGGCTGGAATATCGCCCCAACGATGACATGATGTTGTTCGCATCCGCGACCACAGGATTTAAAGCCGGCGGATTCGATGCCAGATCAAACAACGTTGGTTCGTTCGAATTCACTGACGAGGAAGCGACGAGCTTCGAATTCGGTGGGCGTTTCTCCTATGCCGATGGGCGCGGCGAAACCGGTATCTCGTTCTTTTACACCGATTATGACGATCTGCAGGTCAGCCAGTTTGACGGCACCTTGGGATTCAACGTCACCAACGTGCCGAATACGAAGGTGCAGGGCTTCGAACTGGACGGGCGTTACTTGCTCAGTGACAGCGTGACCTGGACCTATGCGATAGGCTATCTCGATCACGAGTTCAAGAATTTCGGCGCCAGCGGTAGCGGCGGCGGCAACTGTTACCTTGGCGAGACGCCGGTATTGGCTGACGGGACTTGCGATCGTACCGGGCAATCCGGTCAGTACACGCCCAAGTTCAGCGGCCACATGTCACTCGATTATGTCACTCCCTTCAGTAGCGGCTGGGAGTTCCGGTTAACCGGTGACCTGTCATGGGTGAGCAGCCAGAACGTCCACGTCAATCTCGACCCCGCTTATGAAATCGATGCCTACGAGAAAATCGATGTCAGGATGGCAATATCGAATGAGCGATGGGAATTTGCGTTCATCGGCAAGAACATCACCGACCAAGACGTTCTTACCTACGTCAACAACGTGCCGCTGTCAGGTTCACCCTTTGGCACCAACACTTATTACGGGTTTGACGCACGCGACACCACTTACACGCTGCAAGCCACCATGCGCTTTTAACGGCTGATCGGCGCTGCGGCCTTTCGACCGGGCCGCTCGAACCGAAAAAAGGCCCGCATCGCACGGGCCTTTTTTCATGTGTGGTGCCGGAAAGAGGAGTCGAACCCCCGACCTTCTCATTACAAGTGAGCTGCTCTACCAACTGAGCTATTCCGGCTTTGCCGCCTCCGGGCGGCCGGTAGTTTAACTTGCCTGGCCCGCATGTCACCAGCAGGGATCGCAGATTCGGGATGACCTGCAAGTTACCTTGGCGGGCACCGATCGCTAATTTCGAGGCCGGGAACTTCGACGCCCAACGCGGAAAGATTCAGGTTATCCGCGCCAAAACCGCTGACATCCAGCCAGCTGACTTCCCCGTCCCGGTACCTTTGGTTGACTCGTGCGCCGAATCCACGATCACTCAGTTGTTGCAGCCGTCGCTGCGCACGCCCCAGCTCGCTAAAAACTCCCAGGGAAATCGCATTCTGGTCATCTCCCGAGGGTACGATATAGAAATCGGTGACACCGTCGGCCCGCAGGGCGTCGGTAATCACTTCCGCCGCCGCCCGATCTTCGGCCGCGGCGATATTCACCCAGTAACCGACAAACAGCCGGCCCGGTTCGTTACGCCTGGCCACGGAGAAATCCAGTCCCTGCAAAGTCCTCGCGGCCTCCTCCGCATCGTCCGCCTTGCTGAACGGCCCGATACTCCGGCACTCCGAGATACCGGCATTGAGCAGCTCTTCGCCGGTTTTCATCGAAAAAACCTGCGGTCTGGACTGCTCCACAGGCTGGTCCTCGGCCAGCTCCAGGCTTGGCAAACCCTCATAGCTGGTCGCAATTGGTGCGTTATCGTAGGGCTCGCGCAACCAGTGATACCAAGCCAGTATCCCTAGATTGACC